>DATGOB010000164.1:0-6275 GCA_036010205.1 Promicromonospora sp.
GGGCGTTACCCGCGCCCGGTACGACCGCGAGCGGGGGACCCCGCCGCCCGAGCCGACGACCGCCGTCGAACCCCTGCGGTTCCGCCGCCGCACCTGACCACCTGCCACGCCGTCCGTCCAGCAGCACGACGAAGGGAACCGCCATGCCCGACCAGACCCTCACCCACCTCGCCATGCTGCTCGACCGCTCCGGGTCCATGCAGACCATCAAGCAGGCCACCGAGCAGGGATTCGACCTGTTCCTCGCCGAGCAGCGCGAGGCTCCAGGCCGCTGCACGGTCACGCTCGCGCAGTTCGACGACGAGTACGAGGAGGTCTACACCGACCTCGACGTGCGCGAGGTGCCGCCGCTCGACCTGCGACCGCGTGGCATGACGGCGCTGCTCGACTCGATCGGACGCCTCGTCCAGACGACCGCTCTGCGCATCGCCCAGCTCCCCGAGGACCAGCGGCCCGGCGCCGTGATCGTCGGGATCATGACCGACGGCCTCGAGAACGCCTCGAAGGAGTACACGCACGCCGCGATCAAGGCGCTCGTCACCGAGCGCGAGGAGCAGTTCGGCTGGACGTTCCTCTACATGGGCGCCAACCAGGACGCGATCGAGGTCGGCGCCTCGATCGGCGTGAAGCGCGAGCGGTCGCTCACGTACGACACGGCGAACGTCGACCAGGCGTACGCCGCGACGTCGCGCAGCATGGCCGCGATGCGTGGTGCCGTCTACGCAGGTGCCGCACCCGCTGCCGCGCGTGACCAGCACGCGGCGTACTCGGAGGCGGACCGTGCCGCGGCGAGCGCCGGTGCCGGGGCCTCGTCGGCGCCGATCGTCGCGCCGGGTCGACGCGGTCCTGCCGGAGACGGCACCAAGGCGGCGCCGTTCTCGGAGGGTGAGCTCCTCGCCCACCTGCGTGACTGGCTCCGCAGCAGCGAGCAGTCGGTGGCGCAGATCGGAACGTACGGCGGTCGCGCCGCGCTGTTCGCCGTGCTCGGCGGTGTCCCCGTGCAGATCAACGCCGACACGTCGCGTGCCGCCGTGCTGCAGCTCGCCGACGCCGCGCGCAGGGGCGCTGTCCGTTGGACCGTGATCCCCAACAGCAAAGGCGTTCTCAACAAGGTGACGTTCCGCGCCGACGGCGAGCGCGTGCCCGGCTTCTACTGCTACACGAGCGAGGTGCAGCCAGTGGCCGGCCCGCTGGGCGGGGTTCCCGCCGCACGCTGAGCGCCCGACGGCGGCGATGACGTCGAATCGACGTCACGATGGGGTGACTTCGATATCGAACTCACCTACGATGACTTCACTATCGACGTCATTGGGGGCGGTATGGCTGTCCGGATCGAGATCACGAGTCCTGAGCTGTTGGGCTTCGCCCTGCAGCAGGGCCGCCTCGTGCGGGGGACGAGCCAGCGGCAGCTGGCCGACCAGCTCGGCATCGGGCAGAAGTGGGTCTGGGAGATGGAGAACGGCAAGCCCGGTCTTCTCATGGAGCGCCTCTTCGCCATGCTCGAGGCTACGGGCGTCCGGTTGTGGGCCGAGATCGACGAATCGGTGCTCGATGACGACGTGTCGACCGCGCACGAGGACGGCATGGAGGGCTGCGATGGGTGACCTGCGCGTCGAGCTGTACGGGCGGCTGGTCGGCCATCTGGTGAGGTCGAGCTCGCGGACGTTCGACTTCAGGACGGACCGGTCCGTGCTCGAGCACTGGCCGCCCGGCAGCACCGTGCTGTCGGAGTCGGTGCCGCTGAGCCTCGTGGAGAACCGCGCACGCGCGGCCCGGCGGCGCAACTACTTCGCTGAGCTTCTTCCGGAGGGCCGCGTCCTGAGCGACCTGGCCGCCCGGGCACGGCTCGCGGAGAGCGACGTCGTCGGACTCCTGGCGCGTTACGGGCGCGACGTCGCGGGTGCCGTCGAGCTCTACGACCCCGACGCGCCGGGCGAGCCACGGACACCGCGCGCCACCCCGCTCACCGACGAACAGGTCGGCGCGCTCCTCCGTGACACCCGGGGAATGCCCCTCGGCAACTCTCCGTACTCCGGGAAGTCGTCCCTCGCCGGAGTGCAGGACAAGATCGTGCTCGCCCTCGTCGACGACGTGTGGCACCAGGTCCACGACGGCTACCCGTCGACCCACATCCTCAAGCCCCACTCCGCGGCGAACCCGACGATCATCTACGACGAGGAGTACACGTCCCGGATCGCCGCGCGCCTCGGCCTCGCGCACGGGACGCCACGGGTGCACGAGTTCGGCGGACGGACGGCGCTCGTCGTCGAGCGTTACGACCGGTCGCCCGACGCCTCCCACGGACGCCTTCACCAGGAGGACATGAACCAGGCGCTCGGAGCGCGAGGCGACGAGAAGTACCAGGAGATCGGCGGCAAGGTCAGCCTGGTCCGGATCGCACAGGTCCTGCGGCGCGCAGCAGGGCCGACGGCGGTCGAACAGCTCCTGCGATACGTCACCCTGACCGTCGCCGTCGGCAACCTCGACATGCACGCCAAGAACGTCTCGATGCTCCACCTCCCGGACGGCACAGCACGGATCGCGCCGATGTACGACGTCGTGCCGCTCAGGCATCAACCGAGCGACGGCCGGCTCGCCCTCGCGGTGAACGGCGTCTACGTCCACAGCACCGTCACGGCCGGGGATGTCGTCGCCGAGGGGGAAGCGTGGGGCGTGGTGACAGCGCCGGATCTCGTCGCTGCGACACTCGGCGACATCGCCGCCGTAGTCTCGGACGAGGTGCCCGACCCACGGGCGCAGCCGGGCCTGCGTGAAGAGATCGCGGGCTTCACGCGGAACCTCTTGTCCGGGCGCGCCGCGGGATAGGCGCCACGATCAGGACAGCGAGAAGATCACGCGCTCGACCGTGGCGCGCGAGAGCGTGCCTGCCGGACGCACGGCCCAGGCGTCGAGCAGCTGGAGGTACCGGTGGTACGCCCACGTCTTGTCGAGCCGAAGGTGGACCTCGGCATTCGTCGCGATCCAGTCCCGCACACGCTTGTCGAGCACGGGCGCGGCGTCGGCGCTGTCCGGTCCCGTCGTAGCAGTCGTGAAGTACAACCACTTCGTGAAGAACGCCGGCCCGAGATATGCCACTCGACCTGGCGGGTTGTTCATCGCGTAGAAGCCTGCGACGGCGCCCTGCTCGCGAGCCGTGCGCGCGCCTGAACGAAAGCGCTCCAGGACCGACTGGTCGACCTCGTCGGAACCACCCGTGAGGACGCGTGCCGTGCGGTAGGGGCCGTAGCCCGACGACCCGTAGCCCCAGATCATCGCCGCGACGAACGCCAGGTCGGTACGGCCCAGAGCCTCGGAGTCACGCACGCTCGCGAGAACGGCGACCCGGTCGACGGTGTCGGGGAGCGAGGCGAGGAATTCCTCGATGCCCGGGACGGCGGACAGCCGACGAGCCCAGGGTTCGCGCTTCCAGCTCATCCCTTCCTGCGGCGGTGGGGGCGAGGAGCCGTCGCCCAGGGCCTGCGCCAGGCGCTCCGGCGCGGTCGGGACGTCGTCGAGAGGGCGAAGGAGTGACGCGTAGGGCGTCGTCTCGGCGGGCTTGTCGATCACCATGGGCTCACCGTAGAGGTGGTCGGTGACATCACAGGCCGCGTGGGAGGAGACGCGTCGGGGGCTGGATGCTCTACGGCGCCAGGTCGATGTGCGCCCACGACAGGTCGGCGTCGCCGGCGAGGCGGAGCAGGTCCTCCTGGCGCGCCTGGCCGATGACGCTGCGGTACGCCCCGACCGTGCGGCGCAGTCGTCGGTAGCGCGACGCCTCCTTCGACAGGGGCAGCGCGGGGACGTAGCGCTCGATCGCGGCTCCGTCCGGCGCGGCGCACACCCACGAGGGGAAGATCTCCGTCGCTCCGTCGGGGCGGTCCTGGGTGGCGGCGTCGAACGCGGCGGCCCAGGGGTCGGCGTCGGTCGAGATGAAGGCGGCGTCGCCGTACCGCTGCGCGACGTTCTTGCGCACCGCGTGGCCCTTGTACCGGTGGACCCGTCCCTCACGCTGCTCGAGGTCGACGGGGTTGCCGGGCAGGTTCCAGTGCACGACGGCGTGCGAGTACGTGTGGAAGTCCAGCCCTTCCTGCCCGACGGACGTGGACGCCAGCACGAACGGCCAGAACGGTGAGTTGAAGGCCGTGCGGACGTGCTCCTCGCGGATCTCGGCACCCTCGTCCGTGGTGCCGCGCCCGAAGCGCGCGGCGAAGTGCGTGCGCACCCGCCGGTCCTCGACGCGCACCTGCCCGTCGGCGACCCGGATGTCGTCGACGGCCGACGTCGGCGTCCGCAGCTGCAGTGCGCCGCGCAGCACCTCCCCGATCCGCGCGGCGCGCTCGCGCACCGTCTTGTCCACGAGGCCCTCGGACTCCACGAGGGTGTGGGCGTACTCGTCGAGCACGGCCTGGAGTCCACCGTCCGCGCAGTAGTCCAGCACGGAGCGCCAGTACGCGGTGTCGTCGCGGGTGGCGTCGGCCCGTTCCGCGTCCACGAGCGCCTGCGTCTCGGGGCGGTTGAAGAGGGAGCGGAACCCGCCGCCGATCCCGAAGGCGATCTCCCGGACCTCGGGGTCCGACGCCCACCAGCCGTCGGGGGCGGCGTCCGAGGCGGAACCGACCGCCCGCCCGAGCGCGCGCAGCGCGCAGGTCCCAGGGGCGGCGAGCGCAGCGGCGGTGAGCACGTCGACGAGGTCGTGGGGTCGCGCCCCGAGCTCGTCCGCCCGGATCTCGCGGGCGGCCGCGACGTGCCGCTCGAACGCCCGCGCGTGCCCGGCGCCGTCCGGCTCATCAGCGTCCTCGTCGTGGCCGAGGACGTCGAAGAAGCCGTCCTGGCCCGCCACGCGTGCGGCGTCGAGCAGGAGCGGCGCCGCCCAGTACCAGCGCTGATCGGAACCCGGACGCAGCGAGGAGTCGCCGGGTGGCAGCGATGCGAGCATCGACTCCACCCCGGCGCGCACGGCCGCCTCGACCTCGCCGCGGGTCAGGCGACGTCCTGCGGCTCGCGCGTGCCGCAGCGGGTCTCCCGCGTCGGCGAGCGCGACGGACGGGTAGGAGAGGAGGAACGTCGGCATGCCGTCGAGCCGGCCCTCGGAGATCCGGTACTGCAGGCGCGGCGTGGGCGCCGGGTCGCCGTACCGGCGTCGGCCGCCGCTCGCCGCGGTGGTCGCACGACGCTCCGCCTCGTAGCTCACGACGACGGAGATCGCCTTGGGTGCGACGTTCCAGGCCGAGAACGCGAGCCGCTTGGTGAACCGCGCGAGCGCCGGGTCGGCGAACGGGCCGGCGGGCTCGTAGTACGGGAGCGACGGCGGGAGCCACGCGAGCCGCCATGCCCCGCGGTCGAGCACGTCGGTGACCAGGCCGCGCATCTTGGCGTTGCCCGGGTCGAGGCGCTCGTACGCGTCGACGACGTCGTAGGGCAGCAACCCCCGTGCGCTCGCGAGCGCGGAGGTGACGGCCGGCGCGTGCGCGGCGACGGCGTCGTCGAACAGGGTCTTCACCTTGTACGTGCGTCGGTCCATGAGGTTGAGCGTGTACGGGGTCGAACGCCAGAACTCGAGCATGTCCTGGCGCTGGGCACCCGACGCCGCGTGCACGGCTCGGGCGACGTCGTCGAGCGACGCGTGGTCCAGGAGGTCGCCCGCGGTGACCTCGACCCCGGGGAGCGGGACCTCGCGAAGCATGCCGTCCTTCTCGCGCGTCGCGGCCAGGCGTTCCGTCCTGCAGATCACGCGCCGCAGCTCGTGCTCGACGGCGTCGCGCGCAGTGATCGCGCGCGCGACGGCGGACTCGTCGGTCGGCGCGAGCATCCCCTCGCGCATCGTCGCGAGGCCTGCCCGGACCGTCGCCGCGCGGTCGGCACCGGCGAGGAACTCGACCGTGCTGACGAAGTCGCGGTAGTGGTCCTCGCCGTCGGGCTCGTCGGGCAGCGTGTACATCTTGTACGGCGTCGCGGAGAGCAGGAGGGTGCGCACGGCGGTACCGTCCGTGCCCGCGTACCTGACGAGGGAGTGCAGCAGCTCTGCTGCTTCGCTCTCGGCGTCAGACCGCATGAGCTCGCTGAAGCGCTGGAACTCGTCCATGACGACGAGGTCGGGCTCGAGCCGCTCGATCGCGAGCCGCGCGACGGTGGCTCGCATCGCGCCGATGATCCTCGACCGTCGGCGCGAGAGGTCCTTCGCAGGGTTCCCGCGCAGGTAGTTGAACTCCTGGACGCACTCGACCAGCTCGTCGAGGAGCTTCCCGCCTTGCGGCCCGCGGTCGCGCGAGAGCTGC
>DATGOB010000165.1:0-64973 GCA_036010205.1 Promicromonospora sp.
CGTTGGGGAGGGTGGAGGTAGACGAAGGACTCCGTCAGCGACGACGGCGTGCTGGGCATCACGCGCACGCCGCGCTTTGTCGTGTCAATACGTAGGCGTTGCGCGCGGTACCCTGGGAATCATGCCTCAGAACGACCTGACCTCGGTCAGCCCTGCCCCCGACGCGACGAGCACGCCGCGCCCGCGCAAGGTGCCGCGCATCGTGGTGCTCGGCGGCGGGTCCGTCGGCCTCTACGTGGCGCGGCGCCTGCGTAAGAAGCTGAAGAAGCGGGAGGCGGCGATCGTCGTCGTCGACCCCCGCCCGTACATGACGTACGCCCCGTTCCTGCCGGAGGCCGGTGCGGGGTCCATCGACGCGCGCGACGTCGTCGCGCCGCACCGCAAGGCGCTCAAGGGCATCGACGTGCTGCAGGGCAAGGTCACCCGGATCGAGCACGGTCGCAAGGCCGTCACGATCGAGCCCGAGGAGGGCGACGACTACGAGGTGACCTACGACCAGCTGGTCGTCGGCCTCGGCTCGGTGTCGCGCACCCTGCCCATCCCGGGCCTGGCGGACAACGCGATCGGCTTCAAGAACGTCGAGGAGGCCATCGCGGTCCGCAACCACGTCCTCAACCGGCTGGACGTCGCGTCCTCCACCTGGGACGCGGACCTGCGCAAGCGGATGCTGACGTTCACCTTCGTGGGCGGCGGTTTCGCGGGCATCGAGGCCCTCGCCGAGATCGAGGACATGGCGCGCTACGCGACGCGCCAGTACAACACCATCGAGCCGTCCGACCTGCGCTTCGTCATGATCGAGGGCGCCGGGCGCATCCTGCCCGAGGTCACCGAGCCGATGGGCGAGTACGCGCTCGAGGAGCTCAAGAAGCGCGGCATCGAGTTCCACCTCAACACGTTCCTCTCGTCCTGCGTGGACGGTCACGTCGTGACCTCGACCGGCGTCGAGTTCGACTCCGAGACGATCGTGTGGACCGCAGGCGTCAAGGCGAACCCGGTGATCAAGGAGGCCTCCGACCTCCCGTTCGACAAGATGGGCCGCGTCACCGTGCTCCCGACCCTGCAGGTCGCGGACGAGAACGGCCAGATCATCGAGGGCGCGTGGGCCGCGGGCGACTGCGCCGCCGTGCCCGACGTGCTCAACCCGGGCAAGTTCTGCCCGCCGAACGCGCAGCACGCGATCCGCGAGGCCAAGCGCCTGGCCGACAACATGGTCGCGCTCTACCGCGACCGCCCGACGGTCGACTACAACCACAAGAACCTGGGTGTGGTCGCGTCGCTGGGTCTCTACAAGGGCGTCGCCGAGCTGTTCGGCTTCATCAAGCTGCGCGGTTTCCTGGCGTGGCTGGCGCACCGCGGTTACCACGTCATGGCGATGCCGACCGGCAACCGCAAGATCCGCATCGTCATCGGCTGGATGGGCCAGTTCCTCATGGGCCGTGAGATGGTCTCCCTCGGCTCGCTGCACGACCCGCGTCAGGAGTTCCGCAACGCGTCCGTGCCGCCGAAGCCCGCCAACGACAAGCCGGAGGCGAAGCCGGAGCAGAAGGCCGAGCCGTCCATCTCCGACGTCGAGGGCGCGAAGCAGGCCTGAGCACTCTGCGGTGCCCGGCGGGCGCGCAGGTCGACGACCTGCGCGCCCGCCGTTCGTCTGTCCGGCTACCCTCTGGGGTGCGCCCCCATAGCCCAACTGGCAGAGGCAGCCGGCTTAAACCCGGCCCAGTCCCGGTTCGAACCCGGGTGGGGGCACCTCGTCAGGCGGTCCGTGGCTCGGTCGCAGCCCGCCGCTACGGCGTGACGGCCGCGACGAGCAGGTCGGCGAGGGCGTCGGCGTAGCGCTCGACGTCGGTCTCGGGATGCTCCCGGAGGTAGCTGAGCATCGTGTCGACAGCGCCCTGGTAGGTGACCGCCATGACCCGGGTGTCGAGGTCGCGGATGCTCCCCTCCTCCTGGCCGCGCCGGAACAGCGCCTCCTGCCCCAGGTAGGTCTCCTCGTACTCCGCGAGGCCCAGGCGAGGGCTGCCGTCGGCCTCGCGGAGGTTGGTGGTGATCTGGCGCAGGGCCTCCATCTCGGCCTGATGGGTGGCGCTCAACCGCGCAGCGCTGTGGACCGCTGCGCGGATGACGTCGGGGACAGGGGCGTCCAGGGCGAGGGTGCCGGCGACAGCCTGCCGCAGCGTCACCAGCGTGGTCCTGGCGACCGTCTCCATCAGGCGGTCCCTGTCGGCGAAGTAGTGCGAGACCAGGCCCTTGGAGACCTCGGCCCGCTCGGCGATCCGGGCCAGGGAGGCGCCCTCGTAGCCGAGCTCGGCGACCACCGCGACGGTGGCGTCGATGATCTGGGCGCGCCGGACGTCCTCGCTGAGGCGCCGGCGTCGGCGGGGTGCGGTCACGTGTTCTCCTGCCGGGTCCGCGCGCGGCGCGCCGACCGGAGCGCCAGGACGAGCAGCGCCGCCATGAGCACGGCGATCGCCACCATCTCCACGCGCATCCACCCGGGGAAGACGCCCGGCAGCGCGGCCTCCACCAGGTTGACGACCAGCAGCACGGCCGCGATGACCCCGATCGCCCGGACCGCGCCCACGCTCCCAGCCCTCGCGGAGCGGAGCCGGAGCAGCAGCACGGTGGCGAGCACCGTCACGATCACCGCGTGCCCCCACGCCTCGTCGGTCGCCTGCGTCGGAGCGGTGGACGTCAGGACCGCCAGCGCCGCGATCGTCGCGACCATGCCGACGACGTACACGGTCACCAGCATGCCGACCGCTCCGAGCGAGGCGCCGTCCCTCCCCATGTTGTTGGCCATACGGCCAATAATATTGGCCGAGCGGTCAATGGCAACGGCTGTCCCGGGATCCGGGCCGTCCTCCCTGGGTGTTACGCCAGCAGCAGAGGCCGGAACGCGGCGGCGTGTCAGTGGGTTTGGGTAGCGTGACGGGTACCGACGGCGGGAGTGGCACATGGCACTGATCTCAACGGGTACGGCGAGCCCTCCTGGGCTCGGTACGGGCGAGGGCGCCCCCGGGGCGAGGGCAGGCACCCTGGAGCACACGCGCGAACCGCTGCTGCGCGACCTGGTGGGGGCCATCCTGCGCCGGGCCCGCCGCGAGCAGCGGCGCACGCTGGCCGACGTCGCCGCGGTCGCCCGCGTCTCCACGGCCTACCTCTCGGAGGTCGAGCGCGGCCGCAAGGAGGCCTCCTCCGAGGTGCTCGCCGCCGTGTGCGAGGCCCTCGGCATGCGCCTGGTCGACCTCGTCGAGCGTGCGTGGGCCGACCTCGCGATCGCGCTCGCCGAGCAGGAGGAAGGCCGCAGGGTCCGTGTGCTGTCGGCGTCGGCCCGCCGTGCGGCCGGCTTCTCGGCGTCGCGGCACCCGCTGCAGGCGGGCGCCGGTTCCGCCGTGGGTCCAGGCGCGTCGCGGCGGGGCGAGGCGGTCCTGCAGGTGGCGTGACCGGCCACTGCGGCCGGGCCGCAGGGGCGGGTGCCGAGGGTCAGAGCCCGGCGCGCCGCGTGCCGCCCGGCCGCACGTCGTCCACCCGGTCGACGATCCTGTCGATCATGCCGTAGGCGAGGGCCTGCTCGGCCGTGAACCAGCGGTCGTGCGCGGAGTCCGCGGCGACCGTCTCGACGGGCTGCCCCGTCTGCTCGGCCTGCAGCCGTGTCACCAGGTCCTTCACGTACCGGACGTGCTCCGCCTGGATCGCGACGTCGCTCGTCGTGCCGCCGACGCCGCCGGACGGCTGGTGCATCATGATCCGCGCGTGCGGCAGGGCGTGGCGCTTGCCCCGGGTGCCCGCGGTGAGCAGGAGCTGAGCGGTGCTCCCCGTGAACCCGACCGCGACGGTCGAGACGTCGTTGGGCAGGAGCCGCATGGTGTCGAGCACGGCGAGGCCTGCGCCGACCGGGCCACCGGGGGAGTTGAGGTAGAGGCTGATGTCGGCCGCGGCGTCCTCGGCGGAGAGCAGCAGGAGCTGCGAGGTCACGCGGCTCGCGACGACGTCGTCGATCTCGGTGCCGACCAGCACGATGCGCTGGTGCAGCAGCCGGGCGGCGAGGTGGTCGTCGAAGGGCTGGAGGTGCGTCGTCTCGGTCATGCCTCCACGATCAGGCGCCCGCACCCCGGGCGACAGCGGTCTCTGCCGGTCGCAGATCTGCTGACGGCAGACGCAACCGCCGTCACAGCGGGTTGCCGTGCGCGTCGACGGTCGGGAACGCGTCGAAGTGGATCTCGACGGGGAAGGTGCCGGGCGTGCCCTCCTGGCCGCGCAAGGGGTCCAGGTGCTCGGCGGCGAACCGCTCCCAGGCCTCGACGACCGCCACCATCTGCTCAGGGCTCGCCCAGAGGTTGTTCGTGGTGAAGGTGGTCGCGCCGAGCCAGTTCTCGAGCGCGTCCTCGTCGGCCGCCTGGGTCGCGCGCAGGAAGGCCATGACCCGCTCGTGGCGGAGGCGGAGGAACTCGACGTTCACGGCCTCGGCGGTCTGCCTGCCCGCGGGGGAGTCCTTGCCGGCGCTCGAGATGCTGAACCCGCCGGGCGTGCGCTCCCACCAGCGCTCGCGGGCCGTGCCCTTGCCCTCCACCTCACGCACGAGGCCGTGCTTGGCGAGCTGGCGCAGGTGGTAGCTCGTCGAGCCGCTGGACTCGCCGAGGATCTCCCCGAGCCGGCTGGCCGTGAGCGGGCCGTGGCTCGGCAGCAGGTCGAGGATCCGGATGCGCAAGGGGTGGGCCAGGGCGCGCAGGGCTTCCGGGCCCAGCTCGGCCGGACGGCCGTCCGCGACCGCGTCGGGCGCCACCCGCAGGTCGGGCGGTCCCGACGGTGCGGGGGTGCCGGGGGAGTCCTTGCGCGCTGTCGCCATGGACAGGACGTTACCTACTCCGCGCGCGGCCCGGTGCCGCGGCAGCTCACCGCAGGGCGAGCGGGTGGCGCGCGGCGAGGTTGTCGCGCGCACGCTCGGCGTAGGCACGCCGGCGTTCGGCGCGCTCGTGCTCGCGCCGCAGCGCGGCCCGTTCGGCGGCCTGCTCCGCCGCGCGGTCGCCCGCGCGGCCTGCGGTGGTCGGCTCGGCGGCTCCGCGCACGGCGCGGAAGAGCTGCGCGACGACGACGGTCGGGGCGGCGGCGGTGTCGAGGGTCATCGCGGTCCTCCTGGTGCGGTAGGGGCCGCGGAGGCGCGGCCGATGACCTCACTCTAGGATCGCCAACGACTCTTTGCAAGCATTTCTTTGCAACATGTTCTTTGGAAGGCGCGGACTCACTCCTCCGTGGCGCGCCGGAAGGCGTCCAGGTCCTGGTTCAGCCGTTCGAGCAGCTCGGCGAGGAGGGCGCGCTCGAGCGGCGACCAGTGCTCGAGGACCTCGTCGTAGAGCGCGCTGCGTCGCGTGCGCTCGTGCTCGAGCTGCTGCCTGCCCTCCGGCGTCGCCTCGACCTGGACGGCCCGCCCGTCGCGGGGGTCCCGGCTGCGGCGCACGAACCCTGCCTTCTCCAGGCTCACCACCTGGCGGGTGACCGTCGACGCGTCGAGGCCCTGCCGCTCGGCCAGCGCGTTGATCCCGAGCGGCCCCTCCGTGCTGAGGGCGAGCAGCAGCAGGTAGCCGGACCGTTCGAGGGCAGGGCTGTGCCCGCTGCGGGGGCCGCGTGCGGCGCTCGTCCGCTCGGCGCGGCGCAGCAGGAGGGCGAGCTGGAGCTCCACGCGGGACAGCGTGTCCTGGCTCGTGGGTTTCGTCCTCTTCGACATAGGTGTAGCCTACAGGTAGTTATCTGTGGCATACAGATAAAAAGTGATCGGACGACACCGCAAGGAGGCCGCGTGGCAGCCACGCGCAACGAGCCCAACAAGACCGCCATCTACGCCACGGCACTCACCGCGTTCTTCGCCATCGCCGGCATCGCGGTGGTCGACCCGATCCTTCCCGTCATCGGGGCGGAGATCGGCGCCACCACGTGGGAGATCGAGCTGCTGTTCACCGCGTACATCGCGGTCATGGCCGTCGGCATGATCCCCGCCGTGATGGCGACCAGCCGGTTCGGGTACAAGAAGATCCTCGCGACCGGCGTCTCGCTCGTCGCGGTCGCCGCTGTGCTCGCCGCCCTGAGCGGCAACATCGTCCAGCTCGCGGTCCTGCGTGGTCTGTGGGGCCTCGGCAACGCCATGTTCTTCGCCACCGCCATGGTGCTGCTCGTCGCGCTCGCCCGTGACCGGGAGTGGGTCGTCGGGCTCTTCGAGACGTGCGTCGGTCTCGGCTTCGCCGTCGGGCCGCTGCTCGGCGGCCTCCTGGGTCACCTCAGCTGGCGCGTGCCGTTCTTCGTGTGCGGTGCGCTCATGCTCGTCGCCCTCGTCGTGTCGGCCACCCGCCTCAAGGACCCGGCCGAGCGGCCCGCCACGCTCCGGCTCGGGCAGGTCTTCGGGCTGTTCCGCAAGCCCGGCTTCCTCGCGCTCGCCGCGGTCACCGCCGCGTACAACTTCGTCTTCTTCGTCGTGCTCGGCTACGTCCCGGTGTTCCTCGGCCTGGACGTGGTGCCGCTGGGTCTGGTGTTCACCGCGTGGGGTATCGGCGTCGCCGTCGGCATCCTCGGCGTCGGTCACCGGCTCGCGCACGCCATCGGGTTCGTGCAGACGCTCGGCGTCGCCGTCGCGGGCGTGCTGCTGTGCGTCCTGCTCCTCGCGGTCGGCGTGGGGACGGCGGGCTCGATCGCCGTGACGATCGGGGCCGGTGTGTTCATGGGCATCGCGAACGCCAACCTGACCGACCTCTCGCTCGCCCTCGGCGACCCCGACCGCCGGGTCACGACCGGGGCGTTCAACCTCGTGCGCTGGGGCTTCGCCGCACCGGCGCCCGTCGTCGCCGGGCTGCTCTCCGAGACCGTCGGCCTCTCGTCGCCCTTCTGGGTCGCGTCCGGTGTGCTGCTCGCGGGCGTCCTGGTGTTCCTCGTGACGGCGCACGTCATGGCACGCCCGCTGGGCGAGCGCGTGCTCTGGCGGCGCTGGAACCGCGGCGCACGGCAGGAGGAGGGCACGCCCGAGGAGGCGCTCTCCGAGATCTGACGCGGACGCGCGGCACAGCGGCCGGCGCGGCGCCCGCCACAGCGCCCGCTTGCCGCCTCTGCGGGGTCCTGCCCTACTCTGGGGACTTCGGTCGTTTTTCACCCGTTGGTCCGCCCCGGGCCCGGCCGACCCGGGGCGCTCGGCGGTCCGTGCCCGATCCCCGCCCCCGTGGAGTGCCCGTGTTCCGTCTCGCCCGGCTGTCCCTCGCCAACCGAGCTGTCGTGGCGCTGGTGACGATCGCGGCGTCGGTGTTCGGCGTGCTGGCCATGACCGGGCTCAAGCAGGAGCTCATCCCGTCCCTGCAGCTACCGACCGGGATCGTGAGCGCGCTGTACCCGGGGTCGTCGCCGGACGTGGTCGAGCAGCAGGTCACCGACGTCATCGAGGAGGCGATCGCCTCGGTGGACGACGTGGAGTCCGTGCGGTCGACCTCCTCGACCGGTGTCTCGCTGACCACCGTCGAGTTCGTCTACGGCACCGACATGGAGTCGGCGACCCAGCGTCTGCAGACCGCCGTCGCCGGCGCGCAGGCCAGGCTCCCGCAGGACGTCAGCCCGCAGGTCACGACAGGGTCTGTGGACGACGTGCCCGTCGTGCAGCTGGCCGTGGCGGGGGACAAGAGCCCCGGCGCCCTCGCCGACACCGTGGAGAACGTCGTCGTACCGGCCCTCGAGGACGTGGAGGGTGTCCGGTCGGTCGCCGTCACCGGTCAGCAGCAGAACGAGGTGCGGGTCCGGCCCGACCCGGACCGGCTCGCGGCGGCGGGCCTCGGCCCACAGGACCTGACCACGGTGCTGCAGGACAACGGCGTCGTCGTCCCGGCGGGCGAGATCACCGAGGGCGGACGGGCCTGGTCCGTCCAGCTCGGCACGCCGGTCGACATGGTCGACCAGCTCACGCAGCTCCCGATCGTCCCCGGTGGCGGTGCACCCGCAGCCGGCGGCGAGGGGGCCAGCGGCGGCGGCGCCCCGGACGCGGCAGCAGGCACGCCGCCGGCCGCCCCGCCGGACCCCGCGCCCCCGGCCGACCCCGTCCTCGTCGGCGACGTCGCAGCCGTGAAGCTCGTGCCGGTCGAGGCGACGTCCTACTCACGCCTCGACGGCGAGGCCTCGCTGGGTCTCGCCGTCACCAAGACGCCGGAGGCCAACACCGTCGACGTGTCGCACGCCGTCGAGGACGCGCTCGCCACCGCCGAGGTCGCCGACACGCTGGACGAGCGGGGCGTCACCACCGCCGTCGTCTTCGACCAGGCCCCGTTCGTCGAGGACTCGATCCACGGCCTCGCCACCGAGGGCGGGCTCGGCCTCGTCTTCGCCGTCCTGGTCATCCTCGTCTTCCTCATGTCCCTGCGGTCCACGCTGGTCTCGGCGATCTCGATCCCGCTGTCGCTCGCGGTGACGTTCATCGCGATGCAGGCGGGTGGCTACACCCTCAACATCCTCACGCTCGGCGCGCTCACCATCTCGATCGGACGCGTGGTCGACGACGCGATCGTCGTCATCGAGAACATCAAGCGCCACATGTCGTACGGCACCGACCGCACCGAGGCGGTGCTCACGGCCGTGCACGAGGTCGGCGGTGCCATCGCCGCGTCCACGATCTGCACCGTCGCCGTCTTCCTGCCGATCGCGTTCGTCGGCGGCATGGTCGGCGAGCTCTTCCGGCCGTTCGCGCTCACCGTGTCGATCGCGATGCTCGCCTCGCTGCTCGTCGCGCTCACGATCGTCCCGGTCCTGGCGTACTGGTTCATCCGGCCGCCGCGGCGTGCGGGCCGCGCGGCGGCATCGGTGCGCGACGCGGCAGAGGAGCGGGAGAGCCGCGGGCTCTGGCAGCGGGTCTACGTGCCCACCCTCGACGGCGCGCTCGCCCGGCCGGTCGTCACGATCGCGCTCGCGGTGATCGTGCTCGGCGGCACCGTGGCGCTGGCCCCGCGACTCGAGACGAGCTTCCTCGGCGACAGCGGTCAGGACACCGTGACCGTCACCCAGCACTACGCGCCGGGCACCTCGCTCGCCGGGCAGGACGAGGCGGCCCGTCAGGTCGAGGAGGCGCTCGCCGCCGTCCCCGCCGTGCAGAGCGTCCAGACCACCGTCGGCTCGGGCGGTGACCTGTCCATGGCGGCGTTCGGCGGTGCGAGCGCCGACCTCAAGGCGTCGTTCGCCGTCACGCTCGACGAGGACGCCGACGGCGCAGCGGCCGCCGCGGAGATCCGTGCCGCCGTCGGCGGGCTCACCGAGGAGCCCGCGACCGAGGTGTCGGTCGCGGCGGGCGACTCCGTGGGGACCTCCTCGATCGACCTCGTGGTCCGTGCGCGGGACGTCGCGGCCCTGCGGGACGCCACCGGCCAGGTGCGCGAGGCGATGGCGGGGGTCGACGGCGTGGCCGAGGTGGGCGACGACCTGTCGGCGGCGCAGGAGATCGTGGAGGTGACGGTCGACCGCGCCGTCGCCGCGGAGCACGGTCTCACGGAGACCCAGGTCACCGGGGTCGCGTCCGCCGCGATGACGGGCAGCCAGGACATGGGGGAGCTGCGCACGGACGAAGGTCCCGTGGCGGTGACGCTCGTGGCGGGAGACCCGCCCGCCACGATGGCGGAGATCGGCAGGATCCCCGTGCCGACGGCGACCGGCACCGTGCCGTTGAGCGACGTGGCGACGGTTGAGGTGGCCGAGACCGCGACGTCGATCAGTCGCATCGACGGCGACCGCTCCGCGACCGTCTCGGTGACCCCGGCCGGCGACGACCTCGGTGCGGTCACGGAAGCCGTGAACGCGCAGGTCGCGGCTCTCGACCTGCCGGCGGGCGCCACCGTCACGGTGGGCGGCGCCGCGGCCGACCAGGCGGAGGCGTTCGCCGACCTGGGCCTGGCGCTGCTCGCGGCGGTCGCCCTCGTGTTCATCGTCATGGTGGCCGCGTTCCGGAGCCTCGCGCAGCCCTTCATCCTGCTCGTCTCGGTGCCGTTCGCGGGCGTGGGCGCCCTCGTCGCGCTCGTCGCGACCGGCACGCCGCTGGGCGTGCCCGCGCTCATCGGCACGCTGCTGCTCGTGGGCATCGTGGTGTCGAACGCGATCGTGCTCATCGACCTCATCAACCAGTACCGCCAGGACGGCAGGGCGCTCGACGAGGCCGTCCGCGAGGGCGCGCGCAAACGCCTGCGGCCCATCGTCATGACCGCGCTCGCGACCGTCTTCGCGCTCACGCCGATGGCGGTCGGCGTCACGGGCGGCGGGGCGTTCATCTCGCAGCCGCTCGCGCTCGTGGTCATCGGCGGCCTCGTCTCCTCGACACTGCTCACCCTGTACGTCGTGCCGGTCATCTACACGCTCTTCGAGCGGCGCGCGGAACGACGCCGCGCAGCGGACCAGGCCGCGGGACGGGCCGCCCGCCGGCCGCTGACCGGAGCATTCCCGAGCGTCGCGACAGGGGCTTTCCAGACCGTCGGGCAGCAGGCCGCGGCCCAGCGTGAGGCCGGGCTCCCGGATCGGGCGCGGCCGGGTCGGCACAGCAGGCCGACGCCCGTGCAGGTGCCGCAGGGCCAGGTCGCCCGGCGCCCGGCGGGCGTGGCCGCTCCGCGGCGGAGCGCTCCGCCGCAGAGCACTCCGCCGCAGAGCACCTGGCCGGGGCGCCACGAGCCCGTGGGCCCGCCGGCCCAGGCCCAGCCAGGGCCGCCACGGCCCGCGGGTCGGACGGCGCCGTACCGTGCCCCGTCCCCGGAGCGCCCGGAGCGGATCTGGTCGCAGCCGAGCACCGGCCAGCCCGCGCACGGGCAGCCCGCGAGCGGACAGCCCGCGAGCGGCCGCGCGTCCGAGCCTGCGCTGCCCGTCCGCCGGCCTCGGCACCAGGACCCGCCCTTGTGGCCGCACCCGCTCGACCCGATCGACCGACGCCCGCCGACCCGTCCCCGAGCGAACTCTCCCCAGACGTGTGACGGGGAGTAGACACCGTCTACTCCCCGTCACACGGTCGCGCGAGAACCTCGCGACCGGAGCCCCCGGAGCGCACGCTCCGCGAGCACGCGGCCGAACCGGCTACGCGTCCTGCGCCTTGAGCCGGACCGCACCGGCGATCAGCACGACCGCCGTGTACGCGCCGAGCACGCCGATACCGACCCACGGGTCGAGCACCTCGGGAACCTGCGCGCCGCTCGGCGTGATCGCCGAGCCGGCCACGCTCGGCAGGAACTTGTTCACGGTCAGCACCCAGTCGAGGCTCGACGCGAACGCCACGACGATCTGGAAGATGAACGGGATCACCAGGAACACGGCGACGACCGTGAAGATCGCGCCCGCGGTGTGGCGCAGCAGCGTGCCGATGCCCAGTGCGAAGAGCGCGACCAGCACCGTGTAGATGACGACGCCGTAGAGCTTGCGCAGCGCCTCGCCGTCGGACCAGTCGAGCGTCATGTCGTTGGCGTTGAGGATCGGGTAGCTGACGAGCCAGCCGAGCAGCAGCGAGACGGAGGTCAGCACCGCCGTGACGCCGGCGAGCACGGTCGCCTTCGCCGTGTACGCGCCCAGGCGGCCGGGGTTCGCCGCGAACGTCGAGCGGATCATGCCCGTCGAGTACTCGCCGGTGATGACCATGGCGCCGAGCACACCGACCACGAGGGCCGCGAACTCGTAGCCGCCCGCGATGACGGTCGGGGCGCCGAGCACCGCGTCCATCGACGCCTGGTCCTCCGCGGCCATCTCGACGTCGGCCATCTGGTCGTTGAGGAACTGCACGACGACGGCCATCATGAGCGCGAACCCGGCCATGATGACGACGGTGGAGCCGAGCGTCCACCACGTCGAGCGCAGCGTCCACAGCTTGATCCACTCCGAGCGCAGGATGCGCGGGAAGGTGACGTTGCGGACCCGGCTGCGCTTCGCCGGCGCCGGGGCGGGCTCGTTGCCGCCCGCCGGGGCGGTGACCGTCGCGCTCATGCCTTGTTCCCTTCCAGATCCGTTGCCGTGATGTCCTCCGAGCGGTACTCGACCGCGTCGGCGGTCAGCGACATGTACGCCTCCTCGAGCGTCGAGGCGACGGGGGTGAGCTCGTGCAGCACGATGCGGGACGCCGCGGCGAGCTCGCCGACCGCCACCGCCGTGCTCCCGCGCACCTCGAGCAGGCCGGGCTCGACGCCGTCGACCTCGGCGCCGTTCACCGTGAGCAGCTCGGCCAGCTCCGTCGCCTGCGGGGAGCGGACCCGCACGAGCTTGCGCTCCGCGCCGTCGACGATCTCCTGCACGGGGGCGTCGGCGAGGATGCGGCCGCGCCCGATGACGATCACGTGGTCGGCCGTCAGCGCGACCTCGCTCATGAGGTGGCTGGACAGGAAGACCGTGCGGCCTTCCGACGCCAGGTACTTCGCGATGTTGCGCACCCACAGCACGCCCTCGGGGTCGAGGCCGTTGACGGGCTCGTCGAGGATGAGCGTCCGGGGGTCGCCGAGCAGCGCGGTCGCGATCCCGAGACGCTGACCCATACCGAGCGAGAACCCGCCCACGCGCTTGCTCGCCACGGCGTGCAGGCCTGTGAGGTCGATCACCTCGTCGACGCGCGAGGTCGGGATCCCGTGCGTCGCGGCCATGGCGAGCAGGTGGTTGCGCGCCGAGCGGCCGGTGTGCACCGCCTTGGCGTCGAGCAGGGCGCCCACCTCGGCGAGCGGGCTGCGGTGCGCGGCGTACGGCTTGCCGTTCACCGTGACCCGGCCGGCCGTGGGGCGGTCCAGGCCCACGATCATGCGCATCGTGGTCGACTTTCCGGCGCCGTTCGGGCCCAGGAAGCCTGTCACCTTGCCCGGCTGGACGGTGAAGCTCACACCGTCGACGGCGGTCTTCGCGCCGTACCTCTTCGTCAGGCCTTCGGCCTCGATCATCACTTGCCCTTCCATCTGGCATGCCACCCGGCGGTCGTACGGCCGCCGGTCGGTCGCGACAGGACTGGTCACCTACGAGACTAGGGATCCGGATGCGTGTGACGCACGCATTGACGGCCCCGCTCATCCCCCGGAGGGACGTACTTCATCCGGAGGGATGACCTGGGAACTCTCAAGGCCTGCCCAACGTTCCCTAGGATGGTCAGACAGACCAGGAGGAGCAGATGAGCAACCCCGTCTTTTCGAGAAGCGACGTCTTCGGTGAGCCCCGTCGCACCGGTGCCCCCGGTGCGTCACGTGGCGGCACCGCCACCTATCCCACCCAGACTCCCGCATACGGCACGCCGCCGCAGCCCGGGCAGTACGGCCAGTACGGCGCCCAGGGCCGGCAGGCGATGGACGCGGCCGAGCTGGACGCGATGTACCGCTCGCCGTCCGCCACCACGGCGGACACCAAGCGGATGACCTACGACGACGTGATCGTCAAGACCGGCGGGCTGCTCGCCCTCCTGGTCGTGGTCGCCGCGGCGACCTGGACGCTGGTGCCGCGCGAGCTGCTGGGCGGCGTCATGATCGTCGGCCTCATCGGCGGTCTGGTGCTCGGCCTCGTCAACGCGTTCAAGCGGAACCCGAGCCCTGCGCTCATCGTGGCGTACACGGTGTTCGAGGGCGCGCTGCTCGGCGCGATCTCGCTGGTGTTCAACACGCTGTACGACGGCGTCGTCCTGCAGGCCGTGCTCGGCACCGTCTCGGTGTTCGCGGTGAGCCTGTTCCTGTTCAAGAGCGGCCGCGTCCGTGTGACCGCCAAGTTCACGCGCTGGCTCATGTTCGCCATGCTCGGCTACGCGCTGTTCTCCCTGGTCAACCTGGTCCTCATGTGGACGGGTGTGCTCGGCGAGTTCGGCATGCGTTCCTGGGGTGGCGGCATCGTCGGCATCGTGGTCGGTCTGATCGCCGTCGGCCTGGCGGCCGCGTCGCTCATCGTCGACTTCGACTCGATCAAGCGCGGCGTCGAGGCCGGTGCGCCGGCGCGGATGGCGTGGGCGGCGGCCTTCGGCCTGCTGGTGACGCTGGTCTGGCTGTACCTGGAGCTGCTGCGCCTGCTGGCGATCGTCTCCAGCTTCGCGCGCGACTGACGCCGGCCACGATCTCCTCGTGGTGACGACGAAGGCGTGAGCCCTTTTCAGGGCTCACGCCTTCGTCCGTTCCGGGACGCCCCGGCTCAGTCGAGGCAGAACTCGTTGCCCTCGACGTCCTGCATCGTCAGGCACGACTCGTTCTCCTCGTCGGCCTCCTGCAGGTACAGGCGGGTACCGCCCAGGGCGACGAGCCGCGCGCACTCGGCCTCGAGCACGTCGACCCGCTCCTGGCCGGTCAGCCCCGTGCCTGCGCGCACGTCGACGTGCACCCGGTTCTTCACGACCTTGCCCTCCGGCACCTTCTGGAAGTAGAGCCGGGGCCCGGCCCCTGTGGGGTCGACGGCGGCGGCGCCGTCCTCACCCCGCTTCTCGGGCGGGAGGGAGCTCGTAGCCGAGCACCTCGCACCAGAAGCGGGCGACACGCCACGGGTCCGCGCAGTCGAACGTGATCTGAACCTGCCTCACTGCTGCCATCCGGCCACCCTAACGGTGTGCCCGGCGCACGACGACGGCCACCAGCAGGCACCCGGCGGCGACGAGGAACCCGTGCACGACCCGGAGCCCGGGCCCGCCGAAGAACTGCGGCAGCACCAGCACCAGGCCGGCGGCCAGCGGGACACCCGCCCATCGCGGGCCCGGCTCCGCCTGCCACAGCGCGACCGCGAGGAGCACGCCGGCAACCGCGAGCAGCAGCAGCCCGGCTCCGAAGAGCACGACCGCACCCGGCTGCATCCGCAGGGCCTCGACGTCGCCGAGGGGAACCGGCTCGCCATCGCGCAACGCGGCCTGGGCGAGGGTGCGCAGGCCGAAGATCTCGGCGCCGAAGTACAGTGCCGCGAACCCGGCCCCGGCCCACGCCGTGACGAGAGCGCCGGTCACCGTGCTGACGCCGCGCCCGCCGCGGGCCGCCGAAGCGGCAGCCAAACCCATGCCGCCCGACCCGCCCGCCGACGACCCGCCCGCCGACGACCCGCCCGCGGCGAGGACGGCGCGCAGGCCGAGCAGGGCCGGAGCGAGCAGGCCCAGACCGAGGATCCCCGCGAGGTGGGCGACGACCCAGCGGCCGGAGGCGAACCCCGTGGCGAGCTCGGCGGTGGCGACCGTCTCGTCGGGCCAGGGCCGCAGCAGCGGGAACAGGAGGAAGGACAGGCCGGCCGCGACGAAGCCGACCGTGCTCCACCGCGCCGCGGTCACCGCGGGCTCCCGGAGGACACGGGCCCCGCGAGCGCGGCGACCCCCGCGACCAGCATGTCGAGCAGCACGCCGAAGCTCTGGTCCACGTCCTCGCGCAGCCGGAACCCGCCGCCGTGCTCGAGCTGCACGAAGCCGTGGATGCCTGCGCGGACGGCGCGCACGGCGTCGATCACGCGCTCGTCGGGCAGGCCGAAGCCGCGCAGCGTCGAGACGACGACCTGGACGCTCTCGGCGGCGACCTCACGTGCGACGGCGTCCGCCGGGTCGTCCGGGTCGGGGCCGATCTGCGTCGCGGCGTACCGGCCCGGGTGCTCGCGGGCGTACCGGCGCCAGGCCTCGGCCAGCGCGCGCAGGGCGTCCGCCCCGGCGCGGCCCATCGTCGCGGCGGCACCGGCGGCGGTCAGGTCGCGCACGGCGAGCACGGCGACCTCGCGGCGGAGGTCGGCGAGCGAGCCGACGTGCTTGTAGAGGCTCGGCGCGGCGACCCCGGCCCTCGCCGCGACCTTCGCGAGCGTGAGGTCGGCGAACCCCGTGGCGCCCGCCTCGTCGACGACCTCGACGGCCAGGCGTACCACCGCGTCGTGCGACAGCCCCGCCCTAGGCACGGGGACCGCCGTCCGCGGCCGGTGCGACGTCGCCCGCCGTGCCGTCGGGTACGCCGGGCAGCCCCGCGAGGAAGTCGAGGACCTCCCGCACCACGTCCTGCGGCGCCTGGCGCTGCGGGTAGTGCCCCACGTCGGGGATCAGCACGCCGCGGGCGGTGCCGAGCGCGCCGGTCATCCAGGCCAGCTCCGCGGCCGGGTCGGGGTAGTCCGGGTCGAGCGCCCCGACGAGGACGAGCGCGGGCGCCCGCATCTCGGACAGCCGGTTCTCGACGACCGAGTGGTCGAGGGTCACCGCCAGGTCCCGGAAGGACCGCAGGCGTGCGGGGTCGCGCATCGCGTCCCGGATCTCGGCGACGTGCGCGGCGTGCTGCGGGGAGCGCCGGCCCTTGCTGATGGACGAGTAGTAGGACGCCCAGAACGCGGCGCCCCACGGACGCGCGAGGAGCATGCGGAGGAGCACGGGCACGAGGCGCTGCACCAGGGGCGGCGCCGGGTCGCGCAGCAGCGGGCTGAGCAGGACGAGGCCGCGCACCAGGTCGGGTCGCTCGGCAGCGGCCCAGGCCGCGGCGGAGGCACCCATCGAGTTGCCCACGAGGACGGCGGGGCCGGCGTCGAGGTGCTCGACGAGCGCGAGGAGGTCGGACCCGGTCGCGTCGTCGCCGTGCGTGCGGAAGGTCGTGTCGGAGCCCCCGTGGCCGCGCAGGTCGGTGACGACGACCCGGTGCCCGGCGTCGACCAGCGGCGCGACGACGTCGTCGTAGGTGGAGCGCAGCACCCCCATGCCGGGGACGGCGACCACGAGCGGCCCGGAGCCGCTGTCGGTGTACGCGATGCGCCCGTCGGGGCGCTGCAGGTAAAGGTCCATAGCCAAAAAGCTACGGCCCTTAGCCGCCGCCCGCAACCCCCCGAAACGCTGAGTGCGGGATCTTCGCCCTTCTGGCACACGGAAAAGGGCGAAGATCCCGCACTCAGCGGATCGGGGGTGGGTCAGGGGTGGCGCGGGGCGCCGAAGTAGCCCTTCTCGGACTCGCCGGTCTCGGCCTTGATGACGTGCATGACGGCGTTGATCAGCGCCAGGTGCGTGAACGCCTGCGGGAAGTTGCCCAGGTGGCGCCCGCTGCCGGGCTCGATCTCCTCCGCGTACAGGTCGAGCGACGACGCGTAGCCGAGGAGCCGCTCGCACAGCGCCCTGGCGCGCTCGACCTCGCCGATCTCCACCAGCGCGGAGACGAGCCAGAAGGAGCAGATCGTGAACGTGCCCTCCTCGCCGCGCAGGCCGTCGTCGGTCTCGTCCGTGCGGTAGCGCAGCACGAGGCCGTCCTCGGTGAGCTCGTCGGCGATCGCGAGCACGGTGTTGCGCACGCGCTCGTCGTCGGGCGGCAGGAACCGCAGCAGCGGCACCAGCAGCAGCGACGCGTCCAGCGCCGGGTCGCCGTAGCGCTGCGTGAAGACACCGCGCTCGTCCACGCCCTTGGTGCAGATGTCGTCGGCGATCTCGTCGGCGATCTTCTGCCACGCCTTGGCGTAGTCGAGCTCGTCGTAGACCCGCGCGAGCTTCGCGCCGCGGTCCATCGCCACCCAGCACATGAGCTTGGAGCTCGTGAAGTGCTGCGGCTCGCCGCGCACCTCCCAGATGCCCCGGTCCGGCTTGTCCCAGTGCTTCGCGGCCTCCTCGACCTGGCGCTTGAGGATGGGCCACAGCGACTCGGGCAGCTGGTCGCGCGACTTGGCGTGCAGCCACACGGAGTCGAGGACGGCGCCCCACACGTCGTGCTGCCGCTGGTCGTACGCGGCGTTGCCGATGCGGACGGGCTGCGCGCCCTCGTACCCGGACATGTGCGGCAGCTCGAACTCCTCGAGCCGCTCCTCGCCGCCCACGCCGTACATGATCTGCAGGTCCTTGTTGTCGTGGCACACGTCCTGGATGAACGCGAAGAAGTCGTTCGCCTCGCGCTCCAGGCCCAGCGTGTACAGACCCCACAGCGCGAACGTCGAGTCGCGGATCCACGCGTAGCGGTAGTCCCAGTTGCGCTCGCCGCCCGGCGTCTCGGGCAGCGAGGTCGTCGCCGCCGCGATGAGCGCGCCGGTGGGGGAGTAGGTGAGCCCCTTGAGGGTGAGCGCCGACCGCTGCAGGTACGAGCGCCACGGGTGGTCGGGGAACTGGCCCTGGGTGATCCAGTCGCGCCAGAACCGCTCGGTGCGCCACATCGCGTCGAGCGCGCCCGCGTACGTCGTCGGCGCGCTCTGCGACCCCCAGGACATGGCGACGAAGTGCGTGGCGCCCTCGGTCATCCGGGTGCGGGCGGTGGCGCGCTTGCCGCCGTCCAGCCCGAACCGCAGGCTCGAGCGCAGGTGGAGGTCGGGGTTCGAGTCGCCGGTGTTCGCGACGACGGCGGAGTACCCGCTGTTCTCGTACTCCCACTCGACGTCCTGTCGGGCGTAGTCCGGGCGCGGCTCGCAGACGACCTCGAGGTCCACCGTGCCGGACACGCACTTGATGGTGCGCATGAGCACGTGCTCGGCGTCGTCGTCGGTGGGCGTGCGGCGGTGCGTTCCCGAGCGCGACTCCAGGTCGTGCCACGGACCCATGAGCATGGCGTCGCGGACGACGAGCCAGCCCGTCGGCGTCTGCCAGGTGGTCTCGAGGATGAGCGTGCCGGGCAGGTAGCGGCGCGCCACCGGCACGTTGACGCCGTGCGGGCCCACGCGGAAGTGGCCGGCCCCGCGGTCCAGGATCTTCGCGAAGATGCTCGGCGAGTCCGGGCGCGGCACGCACATCCACTCCACGCTGCCCGACGGCGCGATGAGCGCGTTCGTCTCGCAGTCCGACAGGAACCCGTACTCGCCGATGTGCGGGAACTTGCTGCGCCCGTCGGCCACGCGTGCGGACGTGAAGTCGCTCGAGGTGTGGGCTCTCACCGGCGTGGGCTCAGAGGTCTCCGACGTCTTGCGGCGCCGACGTGCTGTGCCGGAGGTCGCAGGGGCGTCGACCGCTGCCCCTGGCGACTCAATCGATTCGAGCGTCATGAGACTCAAGGGTTCCGCACGCCGAGCGAGTGTGGCAAGCCGTGGCCGTGTGACGCGCGAGACCGCGAAACGTGCCTGCCGCTGAGTGCGGGATGTTCGTCCTTCTGGCACACGATAAAGGGCGAATGTCCCGCACTCAGCGGTGGGTCAGCGGGTGGAGGTCAGCCAGGTCAGGTGGGTCCGGGTCGTCGGGCGGTACTCGCAGCCGACCCAGCCCGTGTAGCCCGAGGCGTCGAGGGCGTCGAAGAAGGCCGGGTAGTCGATCGTGCCCGAGCCGGGCTCGCCGCGGCCCGGCGCGTCCGCGACCTGCACGTGCCCGACGGCGCCGCCGACGCGTGCGATGTCCGCCACCACGTCGGCGCCGTTGTTGTGCAGGTGGTAGGCGTCGAACAGCACGCCGACGCCGGAGCCCGCGCGCCGGGCGACCGCCGCGGCGTCGTCGAGGGTGGCCAGGGGGTAGGTGCCGTTCTCGCCCCGGGTGAGCGGCTCGACGAGCACGGTCACGCCGGCCTCGCCGAGCGTGTCGGCCGCACGCCGCAGCGCGCGCTCGGCCGCGGCGTCCTGCACGTCGGCGGGCACGCCGGGCAGGCGGTGCCCGTAGAGCGCGTTGACGCGGTCGCAGCCCGTCGCGGCCGCGATCGCGCGCACCACCGGGAGGTTGCGGGCGAGCTCGTCGGCGCGGTCGGGGTGGGACACGATGCCGCGCTCGCCGCCCGGCATGTCGCCGGCGAAGAGGTTGAGGCCGACCAGGCGCACGTCGGCGGTCTCCAGCGCGCGCAGGAACGTGTCGACCTCGGCAGCGTCCGGGTCGGGTGCGGTGAACGGCCACCAGCACTCGACGGCCTCGAACCCGGCGGCGCGTGCCGCGGCGAACCGATCGAGCAGCGGGACCTCGCTGAACAGCAGCGACACGTTCGCGGCGAACTTCGGCATCTCGACTCCGATCCTCGGCGGGGCACGTCACCCCATTGACCGACCCAGGTATATCGAAATACCCTGCGTGATGCCAGCGCCGAACGAAGGGCGTCGGCACTGTGATCAATCGATGGATCAGCGGACGAAGGGGTTCGGTCGGATGGCAGTCGTTGGCTTTGTCGGGCTCGGCGTGATGGGACGGCCGATGGCGGCGAACCTGGTGCGCGCAGGTCACGAGGTCCGGGCGTTCAGCCGCGGTGCGGCAGGTCGCGAGGCGGCCGCGCGCCTCGGGGTGCCCGTCGTCGAGGGTGTCGCCGAGGCCGTCGCGGGGGCGGACGTCGTCGTCACGATGCTCCCCGACACCCCGGACGTCCGTGCGGTCGCCCTCGGCCCCGGCGGCGTGCTCGAGCACCTCGCGCCGGGCGCCGCCTACATCGACATGAGCACCATCGAGCCCGGCGCCGCGCGCGAGATCGCCGAGCGCTTCGTCGCGGCGGGGCACGACGCGCTCGACGCGCCCGTGTCCGGCGGGGAGGCCGGTGCCCGCGAGGGCACGCTGTCGATCATGGTCGGCGGCCCCGCCGACGCCGTCGAGCGCTGGCGGGACCTGCTCGGCGCGATGGGCACCACCGTCGTCCGCGTCGGCGACGCCGGGTCCGGGCAGACGGTCAAGGCCGCCAACCAGCTCGTCGTCGCCACGCACCTGCAGGCGCTGGCCGAGGCGGTCGTCTTCCTCGAGGCGCACGACGCCGACGTCGCCACCGCCCTGTCGGTCATCGCCCGCGGCCTCGGCGGCAGCACCGTCATCGACCGCAAGGCCGCGAGCGTGCTGGCCGACGACTTCGCCCCCGGGTTCCGGCTCGAGCTGCACCACAAGGACCTCGGCATCGTCGAGGGCGCCGCCAGGGCGCGCGGTGCGGTGCTGCCCGTGACCGGGCTGGTCGGCCGGCTCGTGCAGTCGCTCGTGCAGCGCGGCGACGGCGGCCTGGACCACTCGGCGCTCGTCGCGCTCGCCCGCGAGCTCAACGGCTCCGCCGCCGACCGGACGGCGGCGCGATGACGGTCACCGCCCAGGCCGCCGACACCGCCCCGGCCCCGCGCCCGGGCTGGTGGGACGAGCCTTTCGGCGTCTTCCAGACCAACCTGCGCGAGATCGACGCGGACCTCGACGTCGAGGCCGCCCTCGACGCGATCGAGGAGCACGGCGCCGGGGTGTGGTTGCTCAACGTGGGTGGCATCCTGTCGCACTATCCCACGGACCTGCCGTTCCAGACCCGCAACCCCCACCTCGCGCGGCGGGCGGGCGGCGACCTCGTCGGGGACGCCCTCGCCGCCGCACGCCGGCGCGGCGTGCGGCTGCTCGCCCGCATGGACTTCTCCAAGGTCGCGCCCGCGATCGCCGACGCGCACCCCGAGTGGCTCTACGTGTCGCCGACGGGGGAGCGCCAGGAGTTCGAGGGGCTCGTCAGCGTCTGCCCGAGCGCCGGGTACTACCAGCACCGGCTGCTCGACGTGGTCGACGAGGTGCTCGACCGGTACGAGGTCGACGGGTTCTTCTTCAACTGGTTCGGCTTCAACGAGGTCGACTACGCCGGGCGCGTGCACGGCGTCTGCCACTGCGCGGCCTGCCAGGAGGGGTTCAGCGCCCGCACCGGCCTCGACCGCCTGCCCGACCGCGCAGGCGACGAGCACTACCGGGCCTGGCGCGGCTACGCGACGGCGACCATCGACACCCTCACCGCCCGCGTGCGCGCCCACGTCGCCGCCCGGCGGCCCGACGCCGCGCTCATCCTCGGCACCGCCGCCGACGTGCTCTTCCACGAGGCCAACAACGCGATCGGCCGCACCCTGTGGCCGTACGCGACCGGCGAGGCCGTCAGCGCGCTGCGCTCGGCCAGGCCCGGGAAGCCCGTGCTGGTCAACGCCGTCGCGTTCTGGGACATGCCGTACCGGTTCGCCGCCGAGCAGCCCGAGATGCTCGGCCAGTACCTCACCCAGGCGATCGCCCGCGGCGCCAACCCGTCGACCTACGTCATGGGCCCGACCGGGCGCGTCGCCTACGACGGGCTGCCCGCCGCCGCGGCCGTCACCCGGTTCCACCGCGACCACCGCGACGTCTACACCGGCCTCGCGCCCGCGGCCCGGGTCGGCCTCGTGCGCCCCGACCCGCTCGACGACGACGGCCGGTTCGGCACCGGTGTCGCCGAGCACCGCGGCCTGCTCGCGGCGCTGGTGGAGCGGCACGTGCCGTTCGACGTCGTCCCGGTGGGCGCGCTCGCCGACTCCTCCATCGACCTCGCGACCGACCGGTTCCGCGTGCTCGTGCTGCCCGACCTGCCCACCCTCCCCGACGCCGCCGCCGACACCCTCGAGCGGTTCGTGCGCGGCGGCGGGACCGTCGTCGCGACCGGCCGCAGCGGCATCCTTCCCGACGGCGCCGTGCTCGACTGGTTCCCCGGCGAGCGCGTGACCGCCGTCGACACCGACCGCGACGTGCTGCGGTCGAGCTACGTGCAGCCCGACGAGGCCGACCACGTGGAGGGCACCCGCCTCGTGCCCCGGCACGGCCGTCACCACCGGCTGGCCTGGCGCGCCGACGCGACGCCCCGGTTCCGGCTCGTCGAGGCCGCACCCTACGGGCCGCCCGAGAAGGCGTACGGCCACGTGCCCGGCACCGAGCCCGTCGCCGGCGAGCGCCGCCACGGCGACGGTGCCGTCGTCCAGCTCCCGTGGGTCGTCGGCACCGCCTACCGGGACACCGGCCTGACGGTGCTGCGCGACCTCGTCGTCGCCCTCGTCACCGAGCGGCTCGGCACCCCGCAGGTCGCCCTCGACGGGCCCGAGCAGCTCGAGGTCGTCGTCGGCCGGTCCGCCGCCGGGTTCGTCGTCCACCTCCTCAACCACTCCGGGCAGCGCGGCAACGGGTACGGCCCCGCCGTCCCGCTGCACGACGTCACGCTGCGCCTGCCCGGCCTGGCCGGCCGGCCGGCGCGGGCGCTCGCGGGCGAGGCCACGGTGGTGGACGACGGCGACGACCTCGTCGTGCGGCTGGCTACGGTGACCGGGCTCGAGGTGGTCGTGGTCGAGGACGGGACCGGGGACGGGGTGGGTGCGCATGCGTGACGTCGTCGTGGTCCGGGGCGGGCTGGGCGAGCGGGTCGTGGCGGCCGTGCGTGCGGCGCACCCCGGACTCGAGGTCGCCGCGGCGGACGACCCCGCAGCCCGTGCCGTCGCGACCGTCGCCACCGGGCGGTTCTCCGACGAGGAGGTCGCGGCCATGCCCCGGCTGGCCTGGGTGCACTCGTGGGCCGCGGGCGTGGAGGGCGACGTCGGCCCCGCGCTGCGGCGGCGGGCGACCGCCCCGGAGCCGGAGGGCACGCCGGTGACCGTGACGTCGTCGGCGGGCAACGGCGCGATCCCGCTCGCAGAGCAGGCCCTGCTGCTCACGCTCATGCTCGACCGCCAGGCGCCGCGCTGGGCGCAGGCGCAGCGCGAGCACCGCTGGGAGCGGTTCACGCACGGCGAGCTGCACGGCCGCACGCTCGGCATCTACGGCTACGGCAACGTCGGCCGGGAGCTGGCCGTGCGGGCGCGGGCGTTCGGCATGCACGTGGTGGGGCTGCGGCGTCGTCCCGCCGGGCCCGACGACCCGGTCGACCGCATGCTGCCCGCCGACGCCGTGGACGAGCTGGCCGCGGCGAGTGACGTCCTCGTCGTCGCCGCGCCGCTGACCGACGAGACCGCCGGCGCGATCACGCTGCGCACGCTGCGCGCGCTCGGGCCGCGCGGGTACCTCGTCGTGGTGTCGCGCGGCGGGATCGTGGCCGAGCCCGACCTCGTCGCCGCCCTGCGCGACGGCGTGGTCGCCGGGGCGGGGCTGGACGCGCACGCCACCGAGCCGCTGCCCGCCGACTCACCCCTCTGGGACCTCCCGAACACGATCGTGACCCCGCACAACGGGGCGACGACATCGTCGACCGCCGACCGCGGAGCGGCGATCTTCCTCGACAACCTCGACCGATGGCTCGCGCGGCGGCCGCTGCGCAACGTCGTCGACGTGGGTCGCCTGCCCTGAGGCGGCCCGCACCGCACGTGCACCCCCTTGTACAACGACGTACCGAAAGAAGGACACCATGGCAGATCTCACTCGACGGTCGTTCCTGACCTGGACCGGCGTGGGGGCGCTCTCGATCGCCGCCATGACGCTCGCGGGCTGCGGACCGTCGCGCCCCGGCGGCGGACGTGACGGCTCGGTCCGCTTCGCGTGGTGGGGCGGCTCGGACCGGCAGCGCGCCTACCTCGACGCGCTCGACGCGTTCACCGCCGAGCACCCCGACATCAAGGTCGCCCCCGAGTTCGGCGACTACACCGCCTACCAGGAGCGCATGACCACCCAGATGGCGGCGCGCGACGTGCCCGACGTCTTCTGGATCCCCTCGGCCGCCGTGCTCACCTACCGCGACGCCGGGCTGTACCGCGACCTGGAGGGCATCGACGGGCTGGACCTCAGCGGGTTCGACGCCACGCAGGTCGACTCGTTCCGGCTCGGCGGCACGCTCGACACCCTGCCGAAGTCGGTGTTCAGCCCGGTGGTGCGGTACAACGCCACGTTCGCCGAGGAGGACGGCGTGACGCTGCCCGACGACCTGAGCTGGGACAGCCTGGCGGAGCTGCTGATCGACTACGCGAAGGACAACCCCTCCGGTCGTACCGGCACCAGCTACGGGGCGTACCACGACATGCCGTTCGAGTCGTTCCTGCGGCAGCGCGGCGAGGACCTGTGGACGGAGGACGGCAGGCTCGGCGCGACGGTCGACGGCGTCGCCGCCTGGATCGACTGGTGGGAGCGGCTGCGCACGGCCGGTGCCACGACGACCCTGAGCCAGCAGGACGGCATCGAGCCGTCGTGGGCGCAGGTCGGCGACAAGGTGCTGCTCACCTTCGCCAACTCCAACCACATCGTCGACGAGGCGCAGGCGTTCCCCGACTACGAGTTCGACCAGCGCGACGTGCCGGAGGCCGAGGACGCCGTGGCCGGCTACCACTTCACGTACTACAGCCGGTTCGCGATGTACTCGGGCGTGCCCGACGACCGGGTCGAGGCCGCGGCGACGCTCATGAGCTACAACCTCAACTCGCCCGAGCTGCTCGGCCTCGTCGGCCTGTCGGCCGGCGCACCGCCGAACGTCAACCTGCTCGACGCCTACGAGCCCGACGCGACGCCCGACGAGCAGAAGGTCATCGCGGTCACGCGCGAGATCGCACAGACCGAGCAGCGGCCGCGGTACGAGGCGCCCGCCGGGTCGGGCAGCTGGCGCGAGCTGATGATCCGCGAGCTCGAGGAGGTCACCCTCGGGCAGAAGACCGTGCCCGACGCCGCGGCGGCCTTCGTCGAGGCCGTCGAGGGCGAGATCGCGAGCGCATGATGGCACTCGCCTCGAAGGACACCGGCCGCCGGGCGCCCCGCGCGCCCGGCGCGCCCGGCGGGTCCGCCTCGCGCGCACCCCGCACCGGCGGCACGGCGCGGGGGCAGGGCCTCGTCGCCCACCTGTTCCTGCTGCCCTGGATGATCGGCATGGTCGGTGTGACCGCAGGCCCGCTCATCGCGTCCGCCGTGCTCGCGTTCACGGACTACGACCTGCTCAGCGCGCCGCAGTTCATCGGCCTCGACAACTTCACGCGTATGGCGGGCGACGAGCGGTTCTGGGCCGCCGTCCGCGTGACGCTCGTCTACGTGCTCGTGTCGGTGCCGTTGCAGCTCGCGTTCGCGCTGTTCCTCGCCGTCGTGCTCGACAAGGGCCTGCGCGGGCTGTCGCTGTACCGCAGCGCGTTCTACCTGCCCTCCCTGCTGGGCGGCAGCGTGGCCATCGCGATCCTCTGGCGGCAGATCTTCGGCGAGGAGGGCCTGGTCAACCACGTCCTCGGCTGGTTCGGGCTCGAGCTGGGCTCGTGGCTGCAGGACCCGTCGCTCGCGCTGTCCACGCTCGTGGTGCTCAACGTCTGGACGTTCGGCTCACCCATGGTGATCTTCCTGGCCGGCCTGCGGCAGATCCCCGAGGACCTCTACGAGGCCGCGATGATCGACGGCGCCGGCCGCGTGCGGCGGTTCTGGTCGATCACGATCCCGCTGCTGACCCCGATCATCTTCCTCAACCTCATCCTGCAGATGATCGGCGCCTTCCAGGCCTTCACGCAGGCCCACGTGGTCAGCGGCGGCAGCGGCGGCCCGCTCGACTCGACGCTCTTCTACACCCTCTACATCTACCAGCGCGGCTTCGTGAACTTCGACATGGGCTACGCGTCCGCGATGGCGTGGGTGCTGCTCCTCGTCATCGCCGCCGCTACCGCCGCGAACTTCGTCGTGTCGCGGCGCTGGGTCTACTACGGAGACGAATGATGGCTGCCACGGTCCGCACCTCGAGGGGGAGCCGCCTGCTGCGGCACGCCGTCCTCCTGCTGTTCGTGCTGCTCATGATCTACCCGCTCGTGTGGATGGTCGTGAGCTCGTTCAAGCCCAGCAACCTGATCCTGTCCCAGACGGGCATCGTCCCGACCGAGGTCACGCTCGACAACTACGTCGACGGCTGGGACGCGCTCGGCTCGCCGTTCACGCTGTTCCTGGGCAACTCGCTGCTCATCGGCGTCGGCTCCGTGCTCGGCAACCTGTTCTCGTGCTCGCTCACGGCCTACGCCCTGGCGCGGCTGAACTTCCGGATGAACAAGGTCTACCTCGCGCTGACGCTCATGACGATCATGCTGCCGTTCCACGTGCTCGTGATCCCGCAGTACATCCTGTTCGCCGAGCTGGGGTGGATCAACACCTACGTGCCGCTGCTGCTGCCCAAGTTCCTGGCCACCGACGCGGTGTTCATCTTCCTCATGGTGCAGTTCATCCGGTCGCTCCCGCGCGAGCTGGACCAGGCCGCGATGATCGACGGCGCCGGGCCGTTCCGGATCTTCTGGTCCGTGATCCTGCCGCTCATGCAGCCCGCGCTCATCACCACCACCATCTTCACCTTCATCTGGACGTGGAACGACTACTTCGGCCCCCTGCTGTACCTCACCCGGACCGAGCTGTACACGGTCCCCGTGGCGCTGAAGTCGCTGGTCGACACCGAGACGACGAGCGGCATCGGCACGATGTTCGCCATGTCGCTGATCTCGCTGGTGCCGATCGTGCTGTTCTTCGTCTTCGCTCAGCGCTACATCATCAAGGGCATCGCGACGACGGGAATCAAATGACGGCTATGCGAACGGCACAGCGCACCCGGCTGGGCGGCGAGCACCGCTGGACCCAGCTCACCTTCGTGGAGAACGACCCGCTCGACTTCGACCTCGACGCCTGGGCCGACGTCATGGACCGCACGGCGTCCACCGCGGTCTGCATCAGCGCCGGCGGCTACGTGGCGTACTACCCCACGAAGGTCGGGCTGCACCACCGCAGCATCCACCTCGGCGACCGCGACCTGCTCGGCGAGGTCGTCGACCTCGCCCGCTCGCGCGGCATGGCCGTCATGGCCCGGGTGGACCCCCACGCGGTGCACCAGGACGTCGCCGACCAGCGCCCCGAGTGGATCGCCCGCACCGAGGACGGCGGGCTGCGGGAGCACTGGGCGATGCCGGGCATCTACCTCACCGACGCGTTCGGCGGGTACAGCTGGGAGCTCACCACCGAGGTGCTGCGCGAGATCGCCCGCGAGTACGACGTCGACGCCCTGTTCGCCAACCGGTGGCAGGGCCACGGGCCGGGCTACACCGAGGCGACCGAGCGCGAGTACCGGGCAGCGACCGGCCTGCCGCTGCCCCGGTCCGCCGACCCCGCCGACGGCCCGGCATGGGCCACCTACCGCGCCTGGCGCCGGACCCGGCTCAGCGAGCTCGTCGCCCACTGGGACCGCGCCGTGCAGGACGTCGCCCCCGACGTCCGCTTCGTGCCCAACCTCGGCTCGTTCACCGCCGCCGACCTCGAGCCGCGCGTCGCGCGCTCCGTGCCGTTCCTGCTCGTCGACCACCAGGCCAGGGGCGACGGCGAGGCCCTGTGGGCCGCCGGACGCGACGCCAAGCGCGTGCGCGCGCTGCACCCCGGCAAGCCCGTCGGGCTCATCACGTCGGTCGGCCCCGAGTCGCACGACTTCCGGTGGAAGGACTCCGTCAACGCCGCGGTCGAGACCACCGGGTGGATCGTCGATGGGTTCGTGCACGGCGCCTTCCCCTGGTACACGAAGTTCGCCGCCCGCATCCACGACCCGCGGTGGATCCCCGCCGTCGAGCGCGCCTTCAGGCTGCACGAGGCCGTCGCCGCCGACCGCGCCGACGAGCGGCCCGTCGCCGAGACCCTCGTCTGGGACGCCGACGCGCACACCGCCTCCCGCCGCGTCCGCGACGCCGCGTCCGGCGTCTACCAGGTGCTCGTCGAGCTCGGTGTGCCGTTCGAGTACGTCGGCCCCGGGTCGCTCGGGGTGCTCGAGCGGCCGGGGGTACGGCTCGTCGTCGTGCCCGAGGTGACGCAGGTGCCCGCGGAGGCCGCCGACGCGCTCGCGGCGTTCGCCCGGTCCGGCGGGTCCGTGCTGCTCACCGGCGGCGGACCTGATGTCGCCGGGCGCGGCCCCCTCGTCACCGAGCTGCTCGGCGTCGAGGTGGCCGAGCGACGCGACGGGATCGTGCGCAACAACTACGTGCAGCGCGAGCCCGGCGGCGCGCTCCAGGACGGGTTCGGGGACGCGCGCCGCATCGTCGGCGGCACCCGCCTCGTCCGCTTCGGCCCCCTGCCCGACGACGCCGAGGTGGCCTGGCGCTTCGTCCCCGACCACCCCGACCTGCCCATGGAGGAGGTCTACCCCCGGTCCGAACCGACCGAGCCCGCCGTCTTCGGCGCACCGCTCGGCGCCGGCCGCGTCGACGTCGTCGGCTTCAACGCCACCGAGCTGTACTGGCAGGCGCTCCAGGCCGACCACCTCACCCTGCTCGGCAACGCCGTCCGGCGTGGGCTCGGCGACGGGGTCGCGGCCGCGGTGCGCGGCCCCGGCGTGCTCGACGTCGCGACCTGGGCCGGGGAACGGTCGTTCACCGTGCTCGCCGCCAACCTCACCGACCCGATGATGATGCGCGGGCAACGGCGGCGGGTGTCGCCGCTCGACGGGGCACGGGTGGAGCTCGACCTGGACAGGGTGGGGGCGCTCGCGGGTGGTGCTGTGCCGGGTGGTATGCCGGGTGGTGCGCCGGGTGGTGCGCCGGGTGGTGCGGCGCCGGGTGCCGTGCGGGTGCAGGTGCTCGGCGACGCGGGCTGGGTGGATGCCGCGCCGGTGGCGCACGGCCGCCTGCTGGAGGTCCCGCTGCCCCCGGTCCGCGAGCTGGCCGCGGTCCGCCTCACCTGGTGACGCCACGCTCCTGATGCCCCGCGCCGCCCGCTGAGATCTGGTGTTCGCGGCGAGATCTGGTCGTGTTCGGCCAGATCTCGCCGCGAACACCAGATCTCAGCGGCCGGTGGCGGGTACCCGGCGGGGCGTCAGCGCGGGGCCGGGCCCGTGGAACCGCGGACCACCAGGACGGGGCGCTCCAGGGGGACCGGCTCCTCCACCGTCTCCCCCAGCAGCGCGAGCACCGTGGCCGCCGCCGCCCGCCCGCGCTGGAACGCGAAGCGCTGCACGGTGGTCAGCGGCGGGTCGACCCACTCGCCCAGCGTGAGGCCCTCGAAGCCGACCACCGAGATGTCGTCGGGCACGCGGAGCCCGGCGGCCTGGATGGTGCGCATCCCGGCGATCGCCATGGTGTCCGTGCCGTACAGGATCGCTGTCGGCCGCACGGGCCCCGCGAGCAGCGCCGTCGTCTCCTCGGCGGCCCGGGCGGGCGAGTACTCGACCGGGACGACGGCGTGCGGCTGCTGCCCGTGCTCGGCGAGCCGCTCGACGAACGCCTCGCGGCGCCGCAGCGGCAGCACGAAGTCCTGCGGGCCGCTGACGTACGCGATGCGCTCGTGGCCCAGGCCGACGAGGTGGTCGACCGTCTCGGCGATGCCTGCGCCCGGAGGGTCGACGTCGACGTACTCGATGGCGCCCGGCTTCCACGGTTCGCCGACCAGCACGGCGGGCAGGCCGAGCTGGGCCATCAGCTCCGGGCGGGTGTCGCCGACCATCGAGTTGGTGAGGATGATCCCGTCCATCCGCTGCCGCTCGGCGAGCGTGCGGTAGAAGTGGTGCTCGTCGTGCTGCCCGGGGATGAAGACGTTGAGCAGCAGGCCGTACTCGCGCGGGCTGAGCACCGACTCGATGCCCGAGATGAAGTCCATGTTGCCCGCGCCGACGCCCGGCACCTTCGAGTCGCTGCTCAGCACGAGGCCGATCGCCTGGGCGCGTGCGGTGCGCAGCGCGATCGCCGCGGCGTTGGGTCGCCAGTTGAGCTTGCGGGCGGCGTCGCGGATGCGCTCAGCCGTCGGCTCGGAGATGCGCCCGGTGCCGTTGAAGACCTTCGAGACGGCGCCCGGCGACACCCCCGCCAGTGCCGCCACGTCGCTGATCGTCGGACGGCCGCTGCCGCGCGCTCTCCGGGGCGTCTTCGGTGTCGTCATGGGGCACTCATCTCGTGCGCCATCCTACGTGGTCAATCGGTGCACCACGGCCCGGACGGGGCCGTGGTGCGCACCGTCAGCGCAGCCGCAGCGTGGCCACGAGCACGCCCGTGAGGCACAGCGCACCGCCGACCAGCGCGACGGGCGCCGGCACCTCGCCGAGGAAGGCCCACGACATGAGCACGGCGAGCGGGGCCGCGGCGTAGGTGGCGGCGGCGAGGCGGCCCGCCGTCGTCCGCGTGAGGGCGTACCCCCAGGTGGCGAACGCGACGGCGGTCGGGAAGACGCCCAGGTAGACCATGCTCAGCGTGGCGGAGGTGGACGCGGCCGACAGCTCGGCGAGCAGGGCGGGAGCGAACGGCAGGGACGCGACGGTGCCCGCGAGGCAGCCGAGCCAGGTCATGGTCAGGGCGTCGACGCGGGGCAGCAGCCGCTTCTGCAGGATGGTGCTGCCCGCGTAGACGAACGCCGCGGCCAGGCCGAGCGCGACGCTGACGCCGTCGGAGGCGCCGCCCGACGTGGCCAGCGCGATCCCGGCCACGCCGACGAACGCGATGCCGATGCCGGCGAGCAGCCGCGCGGGGAAGCCCTCGCCGAGGGTGAGGCCCGCGAACACCGCGATGAGGATCGGCGCGAGCCCGACGAGGAGCGAGGCGGTGCCGGCGTCGAGCGTGCGCTCGGCGGCGTTGAGCGCGACGTTGTAGAGCCCGAACCACAGCACGCCCCAGACGACGACCCCGGCCAGCACGCGGCCGCGCGGCAGCCGGAGCCTGCCGCTGAGCCCCGCCATGACGGTGAGCGCGAGCGTGCCGACGAGCACCCGCCCGAGCGTGAGCGCGCCGGGGGAGTAGTCGAAGCCCGCCGCCCGGATGCCGATGAACGCCGAGCCCCACAGCACGACGGTGACGGCGGCGGCGAGCGGGACGAGGAAGCTGCGGGCAGGCGCCGGGGTCGCCGAGGCGTCGGCGCGGGTGGCGGTCGTGGTCATGACACCGATCGTCGCCCCGCACGACCATGAAGCACCAGCGATTGTTCCTTCATCCGGATTCAGTGTCGCTGTAGAGTGGGGTCATGCTCGACGTCCACCGCCTGCGCGTCTTCCGCTCCGTCGTCGCCTCCGGGTCGATCGGCGCCGCCGCCGCCAACCTCGGGTACACGCCGTCCGCCGTGAGCCAGCACGTCTCGGCGCTCCAGCGCGAGACCGGCCTGAAGCTGCTCGCGCGGCACGGTCGTGGCATCCGCCCCACCGCCGCTGGGCTCGCCCTGGCCGCGCAGGCCGACGGCGTGCTCGAGCGGCTGGGCGAGGCGGAGTCGATGATCGCCGACCTGCGCGCAGGCCGGACCGGTTCGCTCTCGCTCGCGTACTTCGCCTCCGTGGGCTCCGCGTGGCTGCCGGGCGTGGTCCGCGTGCTCACCAGCCGGTTCCCGGGCGTGCGCCTCGACCTCGAGCTGGCCGAGCACATCCCCGACAAGACCGAGGACCGGGCCGACGTGCAGGTCGCCGTCGCGCAGACCGGGTTCGACCCCGGCACCGGCTTCACCGCACACCACCTGCTCGACGACCCGTACGTCGTCGTCCTGCCCGAGGGGCACCGGTTCGCCGGGCAGGACGAGGTCGAGCTCGCCGAGCTGGCCGAGGAGTCGTGGGTGGACAACGACTTCGCGCGCGGCTGGTGCCGCCGCAACCTCCTGGAGGCGTGCACCGCGGCGGGCTTCAGCCCGACGTTCCACGTGGAGGCGCACGACTACCCGACGGCGATGGCGTTCGTCGAGGCAGGCATCGGCATGACCGTGCTGCCCGAGCTGGGTGCCGCGCACCTGCCGCCCGGCACCGTCGCGGTGCCCGTCGTGCGGCCCACCCCGGTGCGCTCGATCTACGCCGTCGTGCAGGACGCCGTGGCGCACACGCCGCCCGTCGCGGCCGCGCTGGAGGCGCTGCGCGAGGTCGCCGTCGCTTCGCGAGCCGTGCTGTCACCCGCATAGGGTTGGGGCGTACCGGCGCCGGGGACCCCCGGTGCCCTCCCGATCGAGAGGCAATCCTCGTGACCACGCTTCCTACCGCCTCCGGCAGCTTCGGTGACAAGCCCGAGCTGACGTTCCCCGAGGGCGGCGCACCCGCCGGCCTGCAGGTCCAGGTGCTCTCCGAGGGCAACGGCCCGGTCGTCGAGGCCGGGCGCACCATCGTGGTGAACTACCTCGGCCAGACCTGGGGCGGCCACGTCTTCGACAATTCCTACGACCGCGGCACGACCATCGACTTCCCGATCGGCGTCGGTGCGGTCATCGGCGGCTGGGACAAGGGCATGGTCGGCCAGAACGTCGGCTCGCGCCTGATGCTGTCGATCCCGCCGGAGCACGGCTACGGCTCGCGCGGTGTGCCGCAGGCCGGCATCGGCGGCACGGACACCCTGGTCTTCGTGGTGGACATCGTCGCGGTCAGGTGACCCCCCGCTGAGTGCGGGATCTTCGCCCCTTTCCGTGTGCCAGAGGGGCGCGGATCCCGCACTCAGCGTCTCAGGACGTGGGCGGGTAGGAGACGACCTGCGGGCTGGCGAAGCCGCCGACCGCCGGGTCGCCCGTGTCGTTGATCACGTGGTTGATGCCGCCCGAGCCGTTGAGGAAGACGCTCGTCATCGACCGGAAGCGCACCCCCGCCGTCCGGGGCGCCTGGATGCCCGACTCGACGCGGATGTCCACGCCCTGGTTGAAGAACGAGTACACCCCCAGGCCGACCGCCTCGTGCCGGCTCACGCCGTCCGCCACGCGGTACGACGCCCAGCCCGGCCGGTCGCCGTCCCGGTACGCGTCCTGCGACGGCGGGTCGTACGGGATCTCGCTCTGGTAGAAGACCGTGCGGCCGCGCTCGCCGTTCCACACCGTCTGGTTCTCCTGGTAGTGCTCGACGAACAGGCCGGTCGCCGTGACGTCGTCGCCGTTGACGACGACGCCGTGGGCGCCGGTGTTCGCGTCCCAGCCGATGCCCTGGCCGTGGTCCCCGCGCCAGGCCCAGATGTGGTCGAGCAGCGTGTGGTCGGTGTTGACCTCGATGGACGTCACGGCCTTGCCGACCCAGGGGCCGCCCACGCGGACGAACACGTCGCTCAGCGTGGTCGGGTCGGACGCGTCGCCGCCGGCGCCGCCGGGCGTGCCCACGCGGACCAGCGTCTCGGACTCCGGCACGTTCGCGTCCACCGTGATGCCCGCGACGACGACGCCGGGCACGTCGCCGATCTCGAGCGCCGCCGTGCCCGCCGTCGGCGTGAGCGACGCGTAGCCGAGGCCGAGCACGAGCGTGCGCGGGTTCTCGACCTGGATCGGTGCGTCCAGCTCGTACACGCCGGGCGTCAGCAGCAGGTGCTTGCCGCCGGCGACCGCCGCGTTGATCGAGGCCGCCGTGTCGGTGTCCGCGCGGGCGACGTACACGTCCGCGATGTCGATGGTGCGGCCCGACGCCGCGTCCGTGCCCCAGTCGACGCCCTGGCTGTCGGTCCGCGCGTGGGGCACGAACACCTTGAGCTCGCCGTCGGAGCCACGGAAGAGGAACGGTGCCTCCCGGCTCACCGGCGTGCTGTCGAGCGTGGTCTTCACGCCGCGCACGCCGTCCCCGAGGTCCTGGCCGAAGTCCGTGGCCGGGGCGCCCTCGACGCCGGAGAACACCATGTTCCAGACGCCGCCGTCCCAGGTGCCGACCTCGCTGTTGCGCGTGAACCACTGCTGCTGGGATCCGGTGGTGATCGTGCCGGTCACGCGCGAGTTGGCGAGATAGCCGCCCGAGGCGAACTCACCGTACCGGCCGAACACGGTGAGGCTGCCGCGCACGTCGACGCGCCGCATCGGCGCCGCCTGCGAGACGGCCCAGCGCATCTGGTGCGGCTCGGTGACGCCCGCGGGGAACGGTCGTGCGGCGTCCTCGCCGACGGGGCGCTGGATCGGGTTGAACGCGAGGTTCGACATGGAGCGCCAGAACCGGGTGAGCGAGCCGGGGTCCGCGCACGCCCAGGGTTCGTCCGGGCAGCCGACGACGGGCTCGACGTGCAGCGCACCGTTGATGAGCACGTCGCCCGGCTGGGCGCCGAGGCCCGCGATCGACTCGTAGTACCCGACCTCGGCGTTGACGATGCCGGTCGCGGTGGCCGGGTCGTCCTGGCCCTCCGCGCTGCCGTACGTGCCGGGCTCGAAGAACACCTGGTGCCGGTCGAGGCTGAACTCGGCCTCGTCGTCGACCGTGTCGAGGAAGGCGTTGATCTGGTCGGTGGTCCACGTCTCGTCGATGAACGTGACGTTGGGTCCGAAGTCGGGGTCCGCGGCCGTCGGGGCGTCCTTCCCTGGCTTGCCGGGTCTGGGCTTCCCGGGGCGGGGCTTGTGCTTCCCCGGCCCGGCGGGCTTGTGCTTGCCCGCGTGCTGGCCGGGGTGGGCCGCCATCGCTCTGCCGGGGCCGTCGCCGGGCGCCGCGGTGGCGGGCAGCGCCGTCACCGCGGTGCCCGCGGCCAGCGAGGCCGCGACCGCCGCGACGGCGGCACCGCGCAGGGTGGTTCGGAGTGTCATCGTCGACGTCCTTCGTGCTCGGGGCAGGCCGGCGGCCCGTGCGGGCGTGGCCGGTCGTGCTGCCGTGCGGGTGCACCCGGACGGGCGCTCCGTCAGGCTAACCGCGGTCTACTGACAGATCAGTAAGTGATTCCCGCAGGCTTCGTGCCACGCTGCGGATCAGGCGCGTGCGACGCTCCGCACCACGGTGAACCGGCGGTTCTGCGCGACGTGCTCCGTGCGCCCGACGGCGCGCTCGAGCGCGGCTCGGTAGTGCAGGCCGGTGTTGAAGACGGTCCACAGCTCGCCGCCCGGGCGCAGGACACGGCCCGCCGTCGCGAACATCCGGTGCGCCGCGTCGGTGCTCAGTGCGGCGCGGTCGTGGAACGGCGGGTTGAGCAGCACCAGGTCGGCCGAACGGTCGGGGAGCGTCGAGCCGGCGTCGTCGCGCAGCACGGTGCCCGCGACGCCGTTGGCGGCGAGCGTCGCCCGGGCCGAGGCGCAGGCCGCGGCGCTGCGGTCCGTGGCGACGACGTGGGCATGCGGGTGGCGCAGGCCCAGCACCGCGGCGAGGATGCCGGTGCCGCAGCCGAGGTCGACGACGGTGGGGTGCGCGGCCGCCGGGGCGGGCCAACGGTCGGCCTGGGCGAGGAGGAAGCGGGTGCCCTGGTCCAGGGCCGCTCCGGCGAACACCGCCCCGTGCGCGACGACGGTGAGCCCGGTGGGCCGGTCGGCGTCCTCGCGGGCGTCGCTGCCGACCGGGGTCGCGGCGCGGACGATCTCGGGGTCCGTGAGCCGCGCGGTCACGGGGTAGGACGGCGCGCCGATGTCGGCCCGCGGGCCCCGCGCGACCAGCAACCGGGACTTCTGCCGGGCCAATGAGGCGCTGACCTGGCCGAACGACGCGGCGAGCACGTCGTTCATCGCGTGGGTCATGTGCTTGACCCGCCCGCCCGCGAGCAAGATGACCTCGGGGTCAGCTTCGCGGGCGACGAGCTCGGCGACCTCCGTCAGCTCTGCCAGCGACTTCGGTAGCTGGAGGAGTACGAGCCGCGCGCCGCGGACGAGCTCGGCGGACAGGTCGTCGTGGACCGTGTAGCCGAACGTGCCGGCGCCGTGGGCCTCGCGCAGCGGGCCGCTCACCAGGTCGCTGTTCGCGTCGAGCGCGGCCTCGGCGGTGAGTGCGTCCGTGTGCACGTCGACGTGACGGGCGCCGAGCGCGAGAGCGCCGATGGTCAGGGCACCGAACCGGTCGCCGAGGATGACCGCGCGGTCATGTTCGGGGGCGGGGCCGGCGGCCTCGGCGGCCCCGGCGGCCTCGGCGGGGTCGAAGCGGGCGTCCGTGTCGGCGCCGTCCCCGGCGTCCACGGCGCGACCGCCCCCGAGCAGCGCCGCCGCCTCGTCGAGCAGCAGCCGGTCGGTCGCATCGACGGCGACGGGGCCGTCGGCGCGACCGCCGTCGTCCGGGAAGGGACGCAGCCGCGCGAGGACGGCCTCGGCGGCGGGGCTCACCGCGCCGAGCGCGCCTTCTTCTCCGCCGCGGTGCGGGCCTCTGCCAGCCGCTCCTCCTCGGCGCGCACCTGCGCCGCGATCTCGCGCTCCCGCACGAGCCACTCCGGCGGGTCCTCCCGCAGCTCGTCGATCTGCTCGGTCGTCAGCGGCTCGGTGATGCCGCCGCGCGCGAGTCCCGCGATCGAGATGCCGAGCCGCCCTGCGACGACGGGCCGGGGGTGCGGGCCGTTGCGTCGCAGGTCGGACAACCACTCCGGCGGGTTGGTCTCCATCTCCTCGAGCTCCGCGCGCGTGACGGGGTTCTCCTGGAACTCCCGCGGTGTGGCAGGCAGATACACGCCGAGCCGCTTGGCGGCGTTGGACGGCTTGAACCGCTGCGAGGCGAAGGAGGAGCTCATGCCCCCAGGGTACTGTCCCGCCCTGCTCGACCGGCTGTCGACCGACTGCAGACTTCATCACGCAGCGGACCGTCCGCTGCAGACTTCGTCACCGACGGCGCGGTGATCGCGGGGAGAAACTCTGCACTCCGCGGCCGGGGGGGCGGCGAGGGGCGCTGAGGCCGGCGTCGGAGAAGTCAGGGGGCAGGCCGGGGGCGTGGCGACGGCAGCGTGACGGAGCGAGGTCGTCCACAGGCGGCGCCGTCCACAGGTGCGGGTCGGACGCCCCGCATCGACGGCCCCGATGCGCTCGAATCCTTCGGGTGAGCCCCGCACCGACCCTCCCCGCCGAGCTGCTCGACCTCGCGTCCCGTCAGGAGCAGCTGGTGGGCATCGCCCAGTGCCTGGCCGCGGGGCTGACCCGGCAGGCCGTGCACCGGCGGGTGCGGGCAGGGACGTGGGCGCGGGTCACGCGCGGCGTGTACGACACGTGCACCGACCCCGTGCCGCAGCGGCTGCGCGACGGCCGGTACGACCACCTGCGTCGTCGGGCCGCCTGGGTCGGCCTGCTCGCGTACCCCGACGGCGTCGCGACGGGCGCGTGCGCGCTCGCCCTGCTCGGTGTCGGCGGGCTGCCCGTGCTGGTGGCACCGGAGGTCTCGCGGCCCGCACGCATGGACGCCGGGGTGCGGCCCGGGACGACACTGCGGCGGTACGGGACGTTCCCGGTGATCAGACGGTACGGACGAGACGTCGCGGAGACCCCCCACGCACTGGCGCAGGCGCTCCTGACCCTGCCGCGGGACAACGCGGTCGCCGTGCTCGGTGACGCGCTGCGCGAGGGGCGCGTCCCGGATCTCCGTGAGGTCGCGGCGCTGATCCGTGGCCGGCGCGGGGCAGCGCGGGCGCGTCCGTGGCTGGGCCTCGTCTCGCCGTACGACGGCTCACCCGCCGAGACGTTCGCGCGGCTCTCGTTCGCCGACCACGGTGTGCCACCCGACGGGCAGCAGGTCGAGTTCTGGGCGGACGGCCGGTTCCTCGGACGGGTCGACTTCTGCTGGGAGCTGCCCGACGGCCGCTACCTCGTGGTCGAGATCGACGGCCGGGAGTTCCACGCGGGCGGCGAGATGCTCGCGGACGACGCCGCGCGCCAGAACCGACTCGTCGGCAGCGGCCGCCTCGTCCTCCTCCGCTTCCCCGCGCCGCGGAGCAGCAGCGACGGCGACATCGGCCGGCAGGTCGCGGCGCACCTGTCCCGCCACGGCTGCCGCCGCCCATCCGCCGTCCCGCCGTCGATCGACCTCACCTCTCGTCCGACGAGTGCAGAGTTCCGTTCGGGCGGTGCGGCGCAGCACGCAACGAACTCTGCACTCGACGGGGCGGGGGTGGCCGGGGAGGCGCACCGTAGCCTGGGGGCGTGACCAGTGATCAGGGGGGCGAGCGGTTTCGGCTCGCGTACGTGCCGGGCGCGACGCCGGGGAAGTGGGCGGCGGTGTGGCGCGAGCGCCTGCCCGACGTCGAGCTCGAGCTGGTCCAGGTCGAGGCCGCCGACGTCGCGGCCGCGCTCGAGTCCGCCGACGTCGACGCCGCGATCGGCCGGCTGCCCGTCGACAAGGAGGTCTTCTCCGCGATCCCGCTCTACGAGGAGACACCGGTGGTGTGCGTGTCGCGCGACCACCTCCTCGCGGCGCTCGCCGACGACGAGACCGTGACCGGCGCCGACATCGCCGAGGACCCGGTGTGGGTGCCCGCCGACGACGTCCTGTTCGCCGACCACCCGGTTCCGGGGAAGGCGCCGGTGGATCCTGACGGATCGCCCCTCGACCGTGTGCCGACGACGGCCGACGCCGTCGCGACGGTGGCGGCGAACGTGGGTGTCGCCGTGCTGCCGATGTCGCTCGCGCGGCTGCACCGGCGCAAGGACGTGACGTACCGCGTCCTGGCGGACGGCCCGGTCGCCCCCGTCGGGCTGGTGTGGCCGACGGAGCGCACGACGGACCTGGTCGAGGAGCTGATCGGGATCGTCCGCGGCCGCACGGTGAACAGCTCGCGCGGGCGCGGGGCGCCCGCCGCGGCGGAGCAGGGCGGGCGTGGTCGAGGTGTCAGCAAAGGCGACGACAAGAAGGCAGGTCAGGGACAGCGCGACGGCCGCGGGAGGCAGGCTCGTGGCGCGCACGAACGTGGTCGTGGAGGGGCGCGGCGGGGTCCCGCCCCTCGTCCGGGCGGCAAGGGGCAGAAAAAGGGCAAACGGCGGTAGAGGTCGAGAAAAGTCGTTGTAAGACTTTTCACCGTGAAACGAGAATATTGGCGATCTGCGACATTCTGGCTACGCTCCCCGGAACGCGTCCGACGACGGGCGCCCGAAGTACGTCCAGTCTCCGGTCAGTAAGGAGCGCCTCGTGCGCAAGATCACCGTCTGGGGAGCGTCCGCGCTCCTCGTGGCCGGCCTCGTCGGCGTCCCGTCCGCCGCGTACGCCGCCCCGGCCTCTGCCGCCCCCGTCGCGACCACCGGCGCCGCGACCTGCCCCAAGGACGGGAAGGTCGACGTCAGCGGCGAGCAGCACTCCGTCACCGTCACCGCCCCGGACGGCTACCTGATCAGCGGCTACTGCGTGAAGGCCGGCTCGGTCAAGAACGGCGCCGGGCCCGAGACCGTCACGGTGGACCCGCCGGTGGCCGAGGTGACGATCAGCCACTCGAGCGGCAAGGCCGTCAGCCACTACACGCTGGTCACCGTCGCCGCGGAACCGACGCCGACGGAGCCCACTGCCCCTGCCGAGGAGCCCGCACCGACGACGCCCGCCGAGGAGCCCACGGCACCGGTGGACGAGCCGACGGACGCATCGCCCGCCGAGCCGGTCACCGAGCCCGCCGCCGAGCCTGCCCAGCCGGTTGCCGACGAGGTCGTCGACGACCAGCCCGCCGAGGACGTCGCCGCCGCCCCCGTGCCGACCGAGGGCGAGCTCGCCGCCACCGGAGCGAGCACGGTCGTCGGCTTCACCCTCATCGCGCTGGCCCTCGTGGGCGGCGGCGTGACGCTGCTGGTGCTGCGCCGCAAGGGCGTGCTCAACGGCTGAGCCGGGTCGTTCAAGGACGAAGGCCGTCGGCGGGCACCCACCCGCCGGCGGCCTTCGCTCACGACACCGCCGTCACGTGCAGGACGAGCGCCTGCATCGGCCAGAGGGTCGGCAGCTGCAGCCCGACGCCGGTGAGCACCGCCCCGGGCATCTCCACCGCCTCCTTGCCCAGCCACCCGGGCGTGATGCCGCCGAGCCGGCGCGCGGCACCGACCTCGTCACGCACCCGCACGCTGTAGCGCCGCGCGGGGTCGAGGCCGTCGAACCGGAGCCGCTCGGTGAGCGCGTCCTGCGGTGACGCCACGGTCGCCACCGTCCAGAGACCCGCGGAACGGTCGGGGGCGACGAACCCGGTGACGCGCAGCGCCGGGTCCACGGTGTCGGCGTGCACCACGGTGCCCGTGTGCACCAGGTCGCGCAGCTCCTTGTAGAGCGCCGCGTAGGCGGACACCGCGACCAGCTCGTCCTCCGTGCACGCGAGGAGGTCCCACTCGAACCCCGCGTGCCCCTGCAGCGCGGTCGCCACACGGTAGGACAGCTCCGTGACCCGGCCCGACGAGTGCGTCGGCGACGGGCCCACGTGCGCACCGACGAGCTCGGGCGGCAGCACGAGCGACGTCCACCGCTGGATGTCCTGCCGCTCCAGCGGGTCGTTCGAGTCCGAGGCCCACACGCGGTCGGTCAGCTCCAGGATGCCGAGGTCGGTGCGGGCGCCGCCCGACGAGCACGACTCGATCTCCAGGCCGGGGTGGTCCGCCTTGAGCCGCGCGATGAGCGCGTACGCGGCCAGCGTCTGCCCGTGCGTGCCCGGCTGCGGCACGCCGTCGGGCCGGTGGTGCACCGGTTCGGCGAGGTCGCGGTTGTGGTCCCACTTGATGAAGTCGATGCCGAGCTGCGTCACCAGTGCGGAGATCTGGCCCCGCACGTGCTCCCAGGCGTCCGGGTTCGCCAGGTCGAGCACGTACTGCGTGCGGTAGGAGAGTCCGTCGGGCGACGGCACGGCCGCCGTGTTCGACAGGATCCAGTCGGGGTGCGCGCGGGCCAGGTCGGAGTCGAGGTTGACCATCTCCGGCTCGAACCACAGGCCGAACTCCATGCCGAGCTCGTGCACCAGGTTCGCGAGCGGGTCCAGGCCGTCCGGCCACACGTCCCGGTCCACGACCCAGTCGCCGAGGCCCGCGGTGTCGTCGCGGCGGGAGTGGAACCAGCCGTCGTCGAGCACGAAGCGCTCGACGCCCACGGCCGCGGCGCGCCGCGCGAGCCGTTCGAGCGTGGCGGGGGCGTGGTCGAAGTAGACCGCCTCCCACGTGTTGAGCACGAGCGGCCGCGGCGTGCTCACGTGCTGCGGACGCGCGCGCAGCCAGGTGTGGAACCGGTCGGAGACACCGTCCAGCCCGGCGGGCGACCACGCGAAGTAGGCCACGGGGGTGCGGTACGTCTCGCCCTGTGCCAGCCGGATCTCGCCGGGCCGCAGCAGCTCTCCCGCACCGAGGAGGGTCGTGTGCTCGGTGAGGTGGTCCACGCGGTGCGTCACGTCGGCGCTCCAGCCGAGGTGGGTCGCCCACGCCTCGCCGGTCCGGTTGCGCGGCGTGCCCGACGACGCGACCGTGACCCACGGCGCGTCGTGCCCCGACCGGCCCCGGCGCGTCTGCCGCACGGTGCTGCCGCCCGGCAGCGCGCTGGTCACCGGCACCTTCTCGCGCGACCACCGGCCCGTGAACTGCGTGAGGTGGTCGGCGGCGCGTGGCACCGGGAGCGTCGCCTCCAGCCAGTGCACGTCGAGGGTGCGCTCACCGTCGTTCGTCAGCTCGTGCCGCAGCAGCACGAGTCCGCCGGCCCCGATCTCCAGGCGGGTGCGGACGGTGAGGCCCAGCACCTCGTCCCGCGCCGTGACCCGCAGCTCGGCCGGGGCGCGCTCCGCCTCGGTCACGGCCCAGCGCGGGTACAGCAGCACGCCGTCCGCGGCTACCTGCACGCCCGGGCGGCCCGACCAGCCGTCGCCCTCCTGAGGGAGGAGCGACGGACGCCAGGCGGCGTCGAGCGTGCCCGGTGCGGTCTGCCTGCTGGTCGCGGCGTCGAGCGCGAGCACGTCGGCGGGCGACAGGTCCCCCAGGTCGGCACCCCAGTGCAGCACCAGCGGCAGGCCCCGCTCGGGGTGCGCCACCACGACGCCCACGCCGTCGCGGCGCAGCACCGACCAGTCCGTCCCCTCGGTCAGGTTGTTCATCCGTCGTCCTCTCGCCCCCTTGGCCACCACCGTACGTGGGGCCCCTGACACCGGGCCGGTCGGCCCGCCCGCACTCAGCCGGCCCGGACCAGGTCGTTCTCCGTGCGCAGCACCGGCCGGGCCGTCAGCGCCCCGGCGTCGAGCCCGGTGCCGGTCACGCGGAACACCGCCGTCGTGCCGGCGGGCAGGTCGACGACCTGGTCGTCGACCTGCGCCGCGGGGTCGAGGCGGTCGGGCAGCAGCGTCACCCCGAGCGCGAGCGACGTCGCCGTGACCTCGACCCGGTAGCCGCCGTCGTCCGGCGTCACGGTGGTGCGCAGCGGGGCAGGGTCGAGCGCGAGGTCCTTGCTCTCGGCCCATCGGTGCAGGCCACGCTCCCCGCCGAACGAGACCGTCAGCACCTCGCGGGCGCGGTCGGCGACGGCGGCCACGTCGCCGTCGAGCGGCACGGTCGCCACCGACCGCGGCGCGACCGTCACCTCGGCGCCCGACGTCGCGAGCACCTCACCGCCCAGCGTCGTCCTCGCCGCCTCGACGCGCCCCGTCCACGGCTCGTCGGTGTCGTTGACCAGCGCGGCCACCAGGCCGTTGTCGCGCGGCTGGACCGTCACGAGCCGGTCGGCGAACGCGTGCCGCAGGGCGTACCAGAGCGGCTTGCGCCTGCCGTCGCCGTCGACGGCGGCCCACGAGGTCACCGGCCAGCAGTCGTTGAGCTGCCAGACGATCGCACCGGCGGTGCGCGGCCACCACGAGCGGTAGTGCTCCACGGCGTACCGGACCGCGCGCGCCTGGTTGAGCTGCGTGGCCCAGTGCCAGTCGACGAAGTCGTCGGGCACCTCCAGGTGCGGGGCCAGGCCGCGGTCGAGCTTGCCGTTCCCGTCGACCGCCTTCTGGTGCAGCAGGAACACCTCGGACTCCTTGAGGCCCGCTGGCACGTCAGCGCTGTCAGGAAGGATCGCGCGCTGCAGGGTCGCCCACGTCGCAGGGCCCTGGAAGCCGAACTCCGACGCGAACCTCGGCACGTCGTCCCGGTAGTGCGACCAGTCGATCCGGTTCCAGACGTCCCACTGGTGGTGCGTGCCGTGGTCGGGGTCGTTCGGGTGCCGTTCCCGGGGCGTGAAGCCGGGGGAGTACGGCGAGCCGGCGGAGTACGGCCGCGTCGGGTCGACCTCGGCCAGCACCTGCGGGAACAGCTCGTAGTAGTAGTGCTCACCCCAGGTGAGGTCGCCCAGGCGCTCCTTCCAGCCCCAGTCCTCGTGGCCCCAGATGTTCTCGTTGTTCCCGTTCCACAGCACGAGGGACGGGTGCGGGGCCAGCCGCGCCGCGTTCTCCCGCAGCTCGGCCTCGAGCTCGGACCGGTGCGGCTCCTCCTCCGGGTAGGCGGCGCACGCCAGGAGGACGTCCTGCCAGACCATGACGCCCTTCTCGTCGCAGACGTCGTAGAAGTCGTCGGACTCGTAGATGCCGCCGCCCCACACGCGCAGCAGGTTGAGGTGCGCGCCGCGAGCCTGGTCGACACGCTGCTCGAGGCGCTCGCGCGTGATGCGGGTCAGCAGGTGGTCGTCGGGGATCCAGTTGGCGCCGCGCGCGAAGACCCGCTTGCCGTTGACGCGGAACACGAAGCTCGTGCCGTGCTCGTCGCGGTCGGTGACCACCTCGACCGTGCGGAACGCGACCCGGCCCGACCACGTGTCCAGCGGCGCCGACCGGTCGGTGCCGTCGCCCTCGTACAGCGTCACCTCGATCGGGTGGAGCGGCTGGTCACCGTGGCCGGCCGGCCACCAGAGGTCGACGTCGCCCGCGTCGACCGCGACCTCGAGCACCCCGCCGGACCAGCCCGCGGGCACACCGGTGGACGTCCCGCGGCCCGAGACCGTGACGTCGACGGTCAGCGGTCCGGCCTCGGCCAGCCCGGACGTCTCCACCTCGACCCGGACGTCGACCCGCCCGGTGCCGTCGTCGGCCACCGTGGCAAGGGGCGTGACGCGGGCGAGCCGCGCGACGCGCCAGCGCTGGACGCGCACCGGCTTCCACAGGCCGGCGGTCTGGAGGTCGGGGCCCCAGTCCCAGCCGAACGAGCACGCCATCTTGCGGACCATGTTGAACGGCTGGTCGTACGCCATCGGCCGCGTCCCGATCCGCTCCGCCTCCGCCTCGGCGACGACGACGGCGGGCCGCAGGTCCACGACGAGGTCGGCGGGCGCGCCCACGAGCGAGCGGACGTCGAACCGGTAGGAGCGGTGCATGTTCGCCGTGCTGCCGAGCGTCGTGCCGCCGAGCGACAGGTCCGCCACGGTGTCGATACCCTCGAACAGCAGGTCCACGCGCTCGTCGGGCGCGGCCGCGAGCTCGTCGAGCACCGTCGCCCAGCGCCAGCCCGTGCGCCGCATCCAGGCGAGCGCTGCCTCGTTGGTGCCGAGGTAGGGGTCGGGGATCAGGTCCTGCTCCAGGAGCGCCGTGTGGCTGGTGCCGGGGACGCGGGCGGGGACGGACACCCCCGCCAGCTCCTCCGGGACGGGACCGTCGGTGGCGGTCAGGGTCCAGTCGGTCAGTTCGCGGCTGATCATCGTCGATCCTCGTCCCTCTGGCTCGGGTGGCTGGTCGGTGTGCGAGTCCGTGTGCGAGCGGACCGAGCATAGGCGGCCCGGGACACCCGATCGAACCGGTTCCACGAACCGGTTCGACCGGCGCTCAGGCGGGGCGGACGACGACGCCGAGCGCCTCGGCGAGCACGAGCGCCTGGGTCTCGTCGACCACGGCGCCGGTGAGGGTGGCCGTGAGCGGGTCCAGGGCCGACAGGTCGCTGCCGCGCAGGTCCGCGTTCGTGAGGTCGGCGTGGTCGAGGTCCGCTGCCGACAGGTCGCAGCCCGTCAGCACGGCGCCCGACGCCGCGACCCCGGACAGGTCGGCCTCGCGGAGCCGGACGCCGTCGAACCGGGTCCCCGACAGCACCGCGCGGGGCAGGGAGGTGAACGACCAGTTGCCGCCGTCGACCTTCAGGAGCTCGAACCGGCAGCCGGCGAACTGCGAGCCGACGAGCTTGCAGCGCTCGAGCGTCGCGTCGAAGAACACGCACCCGTCGAACGCGCAGGACGTGAACGCCACCTCGGTGAGGTGCGCGCTGTTGAAGCGGACGCCGCGGAACACGCACGAGTCGAACGTGGCGCCGGTCCCCGTCGCCTCCGTGAGGTCGACGTCGCGGAACAGCGTCGCCATGTGGTCCTCGCCGGACAGGTCGCGGCCGTACCAGTCCTCGGCGGCCACGGTGATCTCCGTGGCGGGCATCCGCATCATGCGGCGACTCTACGGGCCGCCACCGACACGCCCGTGGCCACGCCCCCGGTGCGGGGACGTGGCCACGGGTCGGAGCGTGCCCGGGTCAGCGGGAGGCGCTCACGCGGCGTCGGGGAACGGGACGCCCGTGGTGGCGTGGCACCGGTAGCCGTTCGGGTTCTTCGCGTCGGACAGGTACTGCTGGTGGTAGTCCTCGGCGTAGTAGAACGGTCCGGCCTCGGCGGCGGGGGCGATCTCGGTCGTGATCGCGTCGTACCCGCGGGCGCTGAGCACCTCGGCGTACCGCTGCGCGGTCTCCTGCGCGACCTCGGCCTGCTCGGGCGTCGTCCAGTAGATCGCCGAACGGTACTGCGTGCCCACGTCGTTGCCCTGGCGGAAGCCCTGGGTCGGGTCGTGCCGCTCCCAGAAGATCTTGAGCAGCTCTGCCTCGCTGACCTTCTCGGGGTCGTACGCGACGAGCGCCGTCTCGGTGTGGCCGGTCCGCGCCGTGCAGACCTCGTCGTACGTCGGGTTGGGCGTCGTGCCGCCCATGTACCCGACCGCGGTGCTCACGACGCCGGGGACCTGCCAGTAGATCTCCTCGGCGCCCCAGAAGCAGCCCATCGCGAGGTACAGGACACGGGTGCCGGGCTCCCAGGGGCCCGTGATCGACGACCCGAGCACCGTGTGCGGGCGCGGGGTCTGCAGCACCGGGGCGGAGCGTCCGGGCAGCGCGTCCTCCGGGGCCACCATCGTGGTCCTGCCGGAGTACGAGCCGAAGAGGGAGTTCAGGAACGTCATCGAACACACATCCTTTGGTTCTGTTCCGTGCGGTGGCACGTTTCGTCCAGCACAACACCGGCGGCACGGGCGGTGTTCCGTCCGCCCCTCCAGCATGACGCACGGCACAGCGCTCTGCCGTCGGCAGAAGCGGGTGGCGCCCGGCCGCCGCCCGCGCGAGGGTCGTCGCATGCCGGAGAGCGAGGACACAGAGGTCCGTACGGTCGCCGTCCTGTCCGACGTGCACGGCGTGCTGCCCGTGCTCGACGCCGTGCTCGCCGAGCCCGACGTCGCCACGGCCGACCGGGTCGTCGTCACCGGCGACCACGCGGCCGGGCCGCAGCCGCTGGAGGTGCTCGACCGCCTGCGCGCCCTGGGCGACAGGGCCCTCCTGGTGCGCGGGAACGCCGACCGCGAGCTCGTCGCGCTGGCCCGCGGCGGCACGACCGACGTCCCCGACCCCGTCGCCCCCTGGGCGGCGGCCCGCCTGCGGCCCGACGACGTCGCGCTGCTCGCCGCCCTGCCGCACCCCGTGGAGCTGACCGTGCGCGGGTTCGGCCGCGTCGTCTTCTGCCACGCCACGCCACGCGACGACGAGGAGGTCGTGCTCGTCGACTCGTCGCTCGAGCGCTGGGCCGAGGTGCTCGGCGGGCTCGACGCCGGCGTCTCGACGGTCGTCCTCGGCCACACCCACATGCCGTTCGTGCGCCTCGTCGACCGCAGGCTCTGCGTCAACCCCGGCAGCGTCGGCATGCCGTACGGCCGCGTCGGCGGCTCCTGGGCGCTGCTGCGCGACGGGCAGGTCGAGCTGCGGCACACGCCCGTCGACGTCGAGGCAACGGTCGCCGCCGTGACAGCGGCCAGCGCGTACCCGGACGCCGCCGCGTGGGCGCGCGAGTACGTGACGTCCGCGAACAGCGACGCCGACGCGCTGCGGGCGTTCGCGCCGCGTGACGGACGGGGTGTCGGAGGCGGCGCGTAGCGTGCCGTCCATGGCAGACGGAGAACCCGCGGCGGGCACGGCCCCCGAGATGCTGATCCCCGACGTCGCGACGTGGCGCGCCTGGCTCGACGAGCACGAGTCGACGTCGGACGGCGTCTGGCTGATCCTCGCGCGCAAGGGCAAGGACGCCCCGACGACGCTCGGTTACGACGCAGCGCTCGAGGAGGCGCTGTGCAGCGGCTGGATCGACGCGCAGGGCCGCAGCCGGGACGACGTGACGACCCTGCAGAGGTTCTGCCCGCGCCGCCCGCGCAGCCGCTGGTCGGCCCGCAACGTCCGCCTCGTCGACCGGCTCGTCGCCGAGGGGCGCATGCGCCCGCGCGGCCAGGAGGAGGTCGACCGGGCGAAGGCCGACGGCCGCTGGGACGTGGCCTACGAGGGCAGCGCCACCATCCAGGTGCCACCGGACCTGGCCGAGGCGCTCGCGGCGAGCCCCCGCGCGGCAGAGATGTTCGGGATCCTCACGGCCCAGAACCGGTACGCGATCCTCCTGCGCGTCACGGGCGTCAAGAAGCCGGAGACGCGCGTGCGGAACATCGAGCGCTACGTGGCGATGCTGGAGCGCGGCGAGACGCCGTACCCGCAGCGGCGCAGGCCGGGCGACTGACCGATCTGTCGGGATCGTGTGGACGCCGTGCACCTTCCGTGCGGCGCGTGGACGAGCCGCCGAGCGCGAGGTGTGCTCACCTAGGGTGTTGGACCAGGGAGTTCGTCGCAGAGCAAGGAGACCAGCGTGACGTCGAGCCAGACCACCGCGCCGCCCACCGACGAGTCCGGGGCGGTCCCGCCCGCCATCCGCGCCGCGGCCTCCTGGTCGTGGCGGATGCTGCTCATCGGGGCGTTCGTCGCCGCGACGCTCTGGCTGCTCGCCCTGCTCAAGACGATCGTCGTGCCCGTTGCGGTGGCGCTGCTGCTGACGATCATGCTGACGCCCGTGCGTCGCCTGCTCAACGAGCGGTTGCGCATCCCGCGCGGGCTGTCGGCGGGCCTCACGCTCATCGGGCTCATCGTGGTGGTCGCGGGGCTCGTGACCCTGGCAGGCCAGTCGATCGCCAACGGCTTCGCGGACCTGCGCACGCAGGCCGTCTCGGGCTTCAACGAGCTGTGGACGCAGCTCGCCTCGACGTTCGGGCTCGAGAACGAACTGCAGAAGTACAGCCAGGACATCCTCGACCAGCTCGAGTCGCAGCAGAGCGCCATCGTCAGCGGCGCCCTCGGCGCGGCGGCCACGGCGGGCAGCGTGCTCGTCGGGGCGCTCATCTCGCTCTTCTGCACCTTCTTCTTCCTGCACGACCCTCGCGGCATCTGGAGCTGGGTCGTCGGCCTGCTGCCGAAGTCGGCGCGCGAGCGCGTCAACCAGGCGGGCCGTCGCGGAGCGGTGACGCTCGCGGCCTACACCCGCACGCAGATCCTCGTCGCCGCCGTCGACGGCATCGGCATCGGCATCGGCGCGCTGTTCTTCGTCCCGTCCCTCGCCCTGCCGATCGCGATCCTCGTGTTCGTCGGGTCGTTCGTCCCCGTCGTCGGTGCGATCGTGACCGGCGCGATCGCCGTGATCGTCGTGCTCGTCTCCAACGGCTGGGTCGCGGCCCTCATCATGCTCGGCGTGGTGCTGCTGGTGCAGCAGATCGAGTCGCACGCGCTGCAGCCCTTCCTCATGGGGCAGGCCGTCTCGCTCCACCCCGTCGCCGTGATCCTCGCGGTGGCGGCGGGCTCGTACGCCGCCGGCATCGTCGGCGCACTGTTCGCCGTGCCGGTCGCCGCCGTGCTCAACACGGTGATCCTCTACCTCAACGGGCACGACAAGTTCCCCGAGCTCGGCGACGAGGACGCCCTGCCGATCCGCTGGCGCGCGGCCGACGCACCACCGATCCCGCTGCGGCTCCGTCGCAGCGCCGGTGCCGTCCCCACCGTGGACACCACGCCCGACGAGGCCACCCCCGACGAGGGCGCCGACGGTGCGCCGGTCTCCGACGCCGTCGGCGACGCGGGGCAGGACGCGCCGGGCACGGCACGCTGAACGTGCATCCGGCGGCGTGGTCGGGCAGCATGCGCGCTGTGCCACTGGATCCGTTCGACCTGGAGTCCTACGGCGGCCACCTGACGGTGTCCGCCGCCGACGCCCGGGCCGCCGCCGAGCTGCTCGACGGCGTCATCACCCGTACCCCCGTCACCGAGAGCCGGGCGCTGACGGCCGTCGCGGGCACGAAGGTGCTGCTCAAGTGCGAGAACCTGCAGCGGGCGGGTTCGTTCAAGGTGCGCGGCGCCTACGTGCGGCTCGCCCGGCTGACGCCCGCCGAGCGCGAACGCGGTGTCGTGGCCGCCTCGGCGGGCAACCACGCCCAGGGCGTCGCGGTCGCCGCCGGCATGCTCGGCATCGACACCGTCGTCTACATGCCGGTCGACGCGGCGCTGCCCAAGGTCGCCGCCACGCGCGGCTACGGCGCCGAGGTGCGCCTCGTGGGTTCCTCGGTCGACGAGGCGCTCGCCGCGGCCCGCGTCGAGGCCGCGCGGTCGGGCCGTGTGCTCATCCACCCCTTCGACCACGTGGACGTCGTCGCGGGGCAGGGCACCGTCGCCCTGGAGATCCTCGAGCAGGTGCCGGACGTCGCGACCGTCGTCGTGCCGCTGGGCGGCGGCGGGCTCGTGGCAGGGATCGCCGCGGTCCTGGCCGAGGCCGCGCCGCACGTCAAGGTGGTGGGCGTGCAGGCGGCGTCGGCCGCTGCCTACCCGGGTTCGTTGCAGGCCGGCAAGCCGGTCCCGGGTGACCTGGGCGCGACCATGGCGGACGGCATCGCGGTCGGGCTGCCGGGCGACGTGCCGTTCGGCATCGTGCAGAAGCAGGGCGTCGAGGTCCGCACCGTGACGGAGGACCAGCTCTCCCGGGCGCTGCTCGCGGTGCTGGAGCGCTCCAAGCTCATGGTCGAGCCCGCGGGTGCCGCCGCCGTCGCCGCGATCATGGCCGCGGGCGAGGGTGTCTTCGAGGGGCCGGTCGTGGCCGTGCTGTCGGGCGGCAACATCGACCCGCTCGTCCTGCTGCGCGTGGTCCAGCACGGTCTCGTCGCCGCCGGGCGCTACCTCAAGCTGCAGGTGCGGCTGACCGACCGCCCGGGCGCCCTCGCCGGGCTCGTGGAGACCATCGCGGCAGCCGGTGCGAACATCGTCGCCGTCGACCACACGCGCACCGACGTGTCGCTCTCCGTGTCGGAGGTGTGGGTCAACCTGCAGCTCGAGACGAAGGGCGAGGAGCACAGGACCGACGTCGTCGAGCGGCTCGTGTCGGAGGGCTACGAGGTCGACGCCGTGTGAGTCGCGGCAGAGGTGTCGTACGGGCGCCTTCCCGTTCGTCGTGGGGATGACGCGGCACCACGGCCGCGCCACCATGGCAGCGGGGCACGTCCCCCGCCGAAGGGAGCACACCATGCGTTACCTCATGCTCGTCCTGTCCACCCCCGACGCCCCTGCGGCGCCGGAGGGCGTCCCCGCCATCGAGGACTGGGTGCGGGACACCTACGGCTCCGGTCGCGCCGTGCTCGGCGAGCGGCTGCGGCCGCCGGCCGACGCCGTCGGCGTGCAGGTCCGCGGGGGCGAGGTGGTCGTCACGGACGGCCCGTTCTCCGAGACCAAGGAGGTCATCGCCGGCTTCGACGTGATCGAGGCACCCGACCTCGACGAGGCGATCACGATCGCCGCGGCGCACCCCATGGCGTACGAGGGGGCGATCGAGCTGCGCCCGTTCTGGCCGCTCGGTCTCGGCGACGGCTCGCGGGGGGACGGCTCGGGCACCGCGGGCGCGTGACCGACGTCGGGCAGGCCGTCGCGGAGGCGTTCCGCGACGAGTGGGGCCGGGTGCTCGCGGCGGTCGCCCGCAGCACGGGGGACCTCGATCTCGCCGAGGACTGCGCGCAGGAGGCCTTCGCCGTCGCGCTGCGTACGTGGCAGCGCGACGGCGTGCCCGAGCGTCCGGGCGCCTGGCTCACGACGACGGCGCGGCGCCGCGCGCTGGACCGGCTGCGGCGGCGCGCCGTCGAGACGGAGAAGGCGGCGACGGCGGCGCGCCTCGCCGAGCCGCTCGCGTCCGCGTCGGCCGACCCGGTCCCCGAGGCGGTCGGCGCCGCGGACGACGCGGCGGGCTGGGCCGGTGCCGCCGACGACCCCGACGGCGACCTGCTGCGGCTGATCTTCACGTGCTGCCACCCGGCGCTGCCGCTCGACGGCCGCGTCGCGCTGACCCTGCGCTCGCTCACCGGCATGACGACGGCCCGGGTCGCACGGGCCTTCCTCGTCCCCGAGACGACGATGGCCCAGCGCCTGACCCGCGCCAAGCGCAAGATCCGTGCGGCGGGCATCGCCGTCCGCGTGCCGCCGCCGGACCTGCTGCCCGAGCGCGTGTCCGCCGTGCTGGCCGTCCTGTACGTGCTGTTCACGGAGGGATACGACGCCTGGGCCGAGCCCGACGGCGCACCTGACCGCCGCGCCCTGGCCGGCGACGCGGTGCGCGTCGCGCGGCTCGTCGCCCGCCTGCTGCCGGACGAGCCCGAGGCGCGCGGGCTGCTCGCGCTGCTGCTGCTCCAGCACGCGCGGCGCGACGCACGGCTCGGGCGACCGGCCGGCGAGGTGCCGCGCACCATCGAGGAGCAGGACCGGAGCCTGTGGCGGCACGACGAGATCGCCGAAGGGCTCTCGGTGCTGGACGGCGCGCTGGCCCGCCGGCGCCCCGGGCCGTACCAGGTGCAGGCGGCGATCGCGGCCCTGCACGCGCGGGCGGTGTCGCCGGACGCGACCGACTGGGCGGAGATCGAGGCCCTCTACGACGTGCTGCTGGGCATGACACGCTCGCCGGTCGTCGCCCTCAACCGCGCCGTCGCCGTTGGCATGGCCCGCGGTCCCGAGGCGGGCCTGCGCGCACTCGACGGCGTCGCCGGTGCGCCCGAGCTCGCCGCCTACCACCTGCTGCCCGCGACGCGGGCGGACCTGCTGCGCCGCGCCGGGCGGACGGCGGAGGCCGTGGGCGAGTACCGCCGGGCGCTCGCCCAGGTCGACCGCGAGGGGGACCGGCGTCTGCTCCGGGTCCGGCTGGCGGAGCTGGACACCTGAGCGGGACGACCTGACCGGGAACGACGACGGACCTGCCGACACAGAGGTGCCGGCAGGTCCGTCGGGGGTGTCTGGGTGGAGGCTCAGCCCGCGAAGGGCTTTGCCGCCGTGATCTCCACGGAGATCTCGCGCCCGTTCGGCGCGGCGTAGCTCGTCGTGTCACCGACGGACTTGCCGTCGATCGCGGCGCCGAGCGGCGACGTCGGCGAGTAGACGTCGAGGTCGGTGGACCCGGCCATCTCGCGCGAGCCGAACAGGAACGTCATCTCGTCGCCCGCGACCAGCGCCGTCACGACCATGCCCGGCTCCACCTTGCCGTCGTCCGCCGGGGTGCCGACCTGCACGTTCCGGAGCTTCTCGGTGAGCTCCAGGATGCGTGCCTCGTTCTTGGCCTGCTCCTCGCGCGCGGCGTGGTAGCCGCCGTTCTCCTTGAGATCGCCCTCGTCGCGGGCAGCGGCGATGCGCTCGGTGATCTCCGCCCGGTACGGGCCGGAGAGATGCTCCAGCTCCGCCTTGAGCTTGTCGTGCGCCTCCTGGGTGAGCCAGGTGACAGAGGCTTCGGCCACGGGGGCTCTCCTTTCGTCGTTGCTCGGGTCGAGCGACAGTCCACGGCAGCGCGCAGGTCCCGGCCGACGGGCGGAACGGGCACGCGCGTCAGCCGGTCAACACAGCGTGTGAAACGACAAGAATACCAATTTCCGGGAAACCTTTGCCTGTGCCTCCGACCTTTCCGCTCTCAGCGGACGGTGGGGCGGGGCGGGTGCAGGGGCGCGGGGCGACCCGTCAGGCCACCCGGCAGTGGTCGACCACACCCGTCGTCGCGAGCTCGGTCGTCGCGACGGTCGCCGTGTGCCGCGTGGTGCGCGCCTCCTGCGGGGCCACCTCGACGTCGAGCGCGCCGACCTCGGCGAAGCTCCTGTTCAACGCGGTGATCGTGCACACGGCGCCGGTGCCGGGCGGCATGCTCACGTCGAACGTCACCTCGACCTCCTCCGGGCCGGTCACGGAGAAGCCCACGTCGACGAACGACACCGGGTCGCGCTGCGTGTCGACGACCGTGAACCAGGCGGCGACGGCGACGGCCGCCGCCAGCGCGACCCACACGGCGATGCGCGCGCCGACCGAGAGCCGGGGCCGGGGGCCGATGCCGTCGCTCTCGTCCCAGGGGTCCTCATCCAGGTCAGGACGCGGGTCCGCGGGGCGGTCCGTGCCGCCTGCCGCGTGCGGCAGGGCGCGGGACCGGCCGTAGCGCTCCGCGAGGTCGGGCGTGCGGGAGCCGGTGGGGGCGTCGGTCTCGGGGTCGGTCATCACGGCTCGCTCGGGTGTCGGTGGGCTCGGGGTGTCAGTGGTTCGTAGCAAGATTGTCCGTGGACCATCATGGTCCATGGGTCGAGTGTCCCAGAGCGAGCGGCCCAGCACGCATCCCGCAGACGCATCTCACAGGAGGACCCCGTGTCCGTACCCGAGCGCGAGCCGCTCCGACTCATGGCGGTGCACGCGCACCCGGACGACGAGTCGAGCAAGGGCGCCGCAACGACCGCCCGCTACGCCGCGGAGGGGGTGGAGGTCCTCGTCGTGACGTGCACCGGCGGTGAGCGCGGCGACATCCTGAACAGCTCGTTCGTGGTGCCGGACGGCCACGAGTTCGACACGATCGAGGGGCGCCGTGCGGTGCGGGAGCTCGAGATGGCGGGTGCGGCGGAGGCCCTCGGCGTCCGGCACCGGTGGCTCGGCTTCGTGGACTCCGGCCTGCCGGAGGGCGACCCGCTGCCGCCGCTGCCCGAGGGCTGCTTCGCCCTCGTGCCGCTCGAGGAGGCGTCGGCACCGCTGGTCCAGGCGGTGCGCGAGTTCCGGCCGCACGTCATGACGACGTACGACCCGTCGGGCGGGTACCCGCACCCCGACCACATCAAGTGTCACGAGGTGTCGTTCGAGGCGTTCCACGCGGCCGGCGACCCCGAGCGCTACCCGGGGACGGGCGAGCCGTGGCAGCCGCTCAAGCTGTACTACAACCACGGGTTCTCGATGCGGCGCATCCGTGCCGTGCACGAGGCGATGGAGGGCGCAGGGCTCGAGTCGCCGTTCGGGGACTGGGTCGCGTCCCGCGACGCCCGCGAGATCCCCGAGCGCGAGCTCACCACGCTCGTACCGGTCGCCGACTACTTCACGCAGCGCGACGCCGCCCTCGCGGCCCACGCCTCGCAGATCGACCCGCACGGGTTCTTCTTCGCCGTGCCGCGTGACCTCGAGGCCGACGTCTGGCCGTGGGACGAGTACGAGCTCGCCGAGTCGCGCGTGCCGCTGCCCGAGCGCGCGCCGGGCACGTACGAGGAGGACCTCTTCGAGGGCGTCCGGTCGGAGGTGCCCGCATGAGCCGTCTCGCCGCCGCCGCGCTGTCGTTCGCGACGGACCCGTCGCCCGCGCCCACCGAGATCGAGCTGCGTCCCGGCCTCGAGGAGTGGCAGGTCTCGCCCGGCCTCGTGGGCTTCCTCGTGACGTTCGCGCTGGCCGTCGCCTGCGTGCTCCTGTTCCTCAACATGAGCAGGCACCTGCGCCGGACGCGCCACAACGCGGAGCGCGCAGGCCTGCCCGTTCCGCAGCAGGAGGTCATCGGCTTCCGCCGGGACGGGACCGTCGGCCCGGTCCCCGCCGGGGAGACCGACGGCCCGGGCCGGGCGCAGCGGACGGACGGGGACGAGGGCGGTACCGACGCCCCGGCGCCCGAGCCGTCCGCCTCGCCGTCCGGCTCCGACACGGGCGGCAGCTCCGACGGCGGTTCGTCCGACAGCGGCGGCGGTGGCGGTGACTGACGGCGCCGCGCCGGTCCGCGTCACGGTCGCGCAGGTCGTCGTCGCGCAGGACCACGAGGCCAACCGGCGCACCGCGCGCGACGCGTTCGACGCGGCGTCGCGCGCGGGGGCCGACCTGCTGGTGCTGCCCGAGTACGCGTCCGGGTACGACCCGCGCGGCGTCGGGCCCGAGCACGCGGAGCCGCTCGACGGCCCGTACGTGACGCTCCTGCGCGAGCGTGCCCGGGCCACGGGGGTCGCCGCGATCGCCGGCGTCACCCTCCCGGGCTCCGGCCCGGCGCAGCCCGACGTTCCCCTGCCTCGCGCCGTCAACGCCCTCGTCGCGGTCGACGCGGCGGGTGAGCTCGCCGGCGCCTACCGCAAGGTGCACCTCTACGACGCGTTCGGCTACCGGGAGTCGGACCACCTCGAGCCCGGGCCCGCCGACGCCGAGCCGGTCACGCTCCGGGTCGGCGACCTGACCTTCGGCGTGCTGACCTGCTACGACCTGCGCTTCCCCGAGTCGGCCCGGCGGGTCGTCGACGCCGGCGCCGACGTGCTCGTCTACCCGGCGGCGTGGGTCGCCGGACCGCTCAAGGCGGACCACTGGCGCACCCTGCTCCGGGCCCGGGCGGTCGAGAACACGGTCGCGGTGGTCGGCGTGGGCATGACGGGGCCGCGCGTCACGGGCCGGTCGCTCGTGGCGGGGCCGGACGGCGTCGTCGCGCTGGAGCTCGGCGAGGAGGAGGCGTACCGCACGGCGGAGCTCGACCCGGCGCAGGTCGTGGAGGTCCGTCGGACCAACCCGTCGCTCGCCAACCGCCGCTACGTGGTGGCCCCGGCGCGGGACTGAGCCGCCCGGTGCGCACCTTCGGGCAGGGGCGAAGGTCGTGGGCGCGTGCGCGGCGACCGGTCAGGATGGCTCCGTCCGGAGGCGGAGGGAGCAGGTCATGGTCACGGCTCGACGGCACACCCCGGGGGTGCGCGCACTCGCGTCAGGGGCGCTCGCGCTCGGGCTGGCGGGGGCTGCGCTGACCCCGGCAGCCGCGGGGGAGCGTGACACGGCGGAGGCGCGGGGCGGCGGACCTGTCCCCGTCGTCTACGACTCCGACCTGGACTTCGACGACGCCGCCACGCTGCTGTACCTCTGCCAGGCGGACAAGCGCGGCCTGATCGACCTGCGCGCGGTGACGGTCGTCAACAACGGGGTGGGCACGCCCGGGCGCTCGCTCACGCACGCCCGCACCATCCTGGCCGACTGCGGGCTGCCGCACGTGCCCGTCGCGGACGGTTCGGAGCAGTGGGTCAACGAGCCGCCGCCCGAGGCTCGGGAGCTGTTCGAGCAGGTGCTGAGCGTTGCGCTCGGCGACGGCGACGTACCTGACCGGCCCGCCCGGGTCTCGGCGGCCCGCCTCATCGCCGACACGGTCCGTACGTCGCGCCGGCCGGTGACCCTGCTGGCCACGGGGCCGCTGAGCAACGTGGCGGCCGCGCTCGACCGGATGGGCCCGTGCACCGTCGACCGGCGGCTGGGCCGGGTCGTCGTGATGGGCGGGGCGTTCGACGTCGGCGGCAACCTGTTCGGTTCGACCACCGAGGGCTTCGACAACACCCAGGAGGTCAACATGTGGATCGACCCGGGCGCCGCCGACCGGGTCCTGGCCGGGGTCCCGGGTGCCCGCGTGCACGTCGTCTCCCTCGACGCCACGAACCACGCCCCGATCACGCCCGCCTACGTCGAACGGCTCGGGGCGGGGGCGGCGACGTACGAGGCGCGCACCGTGCACGCGATCGTCACCCAGCCAGGCCTGCCCGAGCTCGTCGACCTTGGGATCATGTACTGGTGGGACACGCTGGCCGCCGTCTCGCTCGTCACCGGCGACGGCGTGGGGTCCCGGGTGCGTCCGGTCGACGTCGTCCTGGACGGGCCGTCCGCGGGCCGGACGGTCGCCGTGCCCGGCGGCACGCCGCAGCACGTCAGCGCGACGGCGGACGGTGAGCTGTTCGAGGATCTGTTCCTCGCCGGCCTGAACGGCGGCTGAGCCGGCGAGGCGGTGGCCCGCTCAGATCGCCAGGTTGGCCAGGTAGATCGCGACGACGTGGCACGCGAAGCCGAGCACCGTGAACACGTGGAAGATCTCGTGGAACCCGAACCAGAGCGGGCTGGGGTCGGGCTTCTTGGTGCCGTAGACGACGGCGCCGAGCGTGTAGGCGATGCCGCCGCCGATGATCAGCCACACGACCGCGGGTCCGCCCGTGGCCCAGAACTGGCCCATGTACGCCACGGCGACCCACCCGAGGGCGAGGTAGACCGGCACGTAGACCCAGCGGGGCGCGTGGAGCCAGAAGACGCGTGCCAGGAGTCCCACGAGCGCGCCGCTCCAGACGATGGTGAGCAGCACGGTCGCCCGGTCGGGCGGCAGGAGCAGCACCGCGAGCGGCGTGTAGGTGCCCGCGATGATGAGGAAGATGTTGGTGTGGTCGAGCCGCCGGAGCACGGCGTCCGTGCGCGGCGACCAGTTGCCGCGGTGGTAGACCGCGGAGACGCCGAACAGCAGGCAGGCGCTCAGCGCGAACACGGACGCGGAGACCTTGCCCGCGAAGGTCGGGGCGAGCGCGATGAGCACGATGCCTGCGGCCAGCGCGAAGGGGAACGTGCCCGCGTGGATCCAGCCGCGCAGCCGGGGCTTGATCTTCCGCTCGACCTTCTCGACCGTGGCGCGGACACCGTCCAGGGGTCCTGCGGTCTTGCCCGGGGCCTCGTCGAGGTGGCCGGACGAGCGGTCCGGTCCGTCTGCAGCAGCTACCACGTAGCCTCCTCCGTCCTGCGCAACCGGCGTCCCGTGAGTGGGGGAACTCTACCTACGGTTGCGTAACTTACTCCAGCGTAGGTTAAGGGTCGTCACTCCGGACAACGGGCCTTGTGAAGATCCTGCGCCGGGTTGGCGCGAGTCGCTCGTCGGCGCGGTTCCCTGGCCCTGCGCGCGCCGGTTCGGGTCCGGGCGAGGGGTACCTTTGTCCACGTCCCGCCGGGTGCCGGCCACCCGGGCCCGTGCTGCCGTGCGGACCGCGTCTCGCGGCGTCCCGCGGCCCGACCGACCTGAGGTATCCGTGCGCCTGCCCAGCCCGCTGTACCGCCTCTACGAGCGACGCCTCGCCACGTCCCTGCAGGGCGCGACCCTGCCCCGGCACATCGGCGTCATGCTGGACGGGAACCGCCGGTGGGCGCGTTCGTTCGGCGAGACGGCGGCGACCGGTCACCGGCGCGGGGCGGACAAGATCGGCGAGTTCCTCGGCTGGGCCGAGTCCCTGGGCATCGAGGTCGTCACCCTGTGGATGCTGTCGACGGACAACCTGGGCCGATCGGCCGACGAGCTGAGCAACCTGCTGGACATCATCGAGGACGCCGTCACCGACCTCGCGGACTCGGGCCGTTGGCGCCTTCGCGTCATCGGGCGCCTGGACCTGCTGCCCGCGCGCCTGGCCTCCGCGCTGCGTGCCGCCGCCGAGCGGACGGCCGGTGTCGGCGGGCTCCAGGTCAACGTGGCCATCGGGTACGGCGGCCGCACCGAGATCGCCGACGCCGTCCGTTCGTACCTCACCGAGCGCGCGAAGGACGGGGCGACGCTGGCCGAGCTCGCGGAGTCCATCGACGTCGAGCACATCGCCGAGCACCTGTACACGAAGGGCCAGCCCGACCCCGAGCTCGTCATCCGTACGTCGGGCGAGCAGCGCATCGGCGGCTTCCTCATGTGGCAGAGCCAGCACAGCGAGTTCTACTTCTGCGAGGCGTACTGGCCCGCGTTCCGCCGCGTCGACTTCCTGCGCGCGCTGCGCGACTTCTCCCTGCGCGAGCGTCGCCTCGGCCGCTGAGGCAGGGTCCGCGCAGCGGTCGCCGACCTGCGCTTCGTATGATGAAATTCGCCACCACTCGTCCAAGTGGGTAAGTGAAAGTCCTCTCGGGTAGCGTGCCGTGAATGAGACGGAGTACGCGCTGATGACCGAGCGACGTGAGCCGTCGGCGCGAGAGGCGGCCGAGGCGTGGGAGTCGCTGTTCCGGGCGCAGGTGACGGTGATGCGTCGGCTCCTGGCGGACGACATCTGGGGCGACCTGAGCATGCGGGAGTACGACGTGCTGTTCACGCTCGCGCTCGCGCCGGGCGAGACGCTGCGGCTGCGCGAGCTCAACGAGAACATCCTCATGGCGCAGTCGTCGTTGTCCCGCATGGTCGAGCGCCTGGAGAAGCGCGGCCTGGTGCGCAGGCACCCCGCGCCCGAGGACGGCCGCGGCGTGCTGGTCAGCCTCACGGAGGAGGGGTCGCGGACCCAGAAGGAGCTCGGCCGCAGGCACGTACGCTCGATCGCCCACTACGTGACGCCGGCGCTCGACGCCGCCGACCTGGCTCGCCTGCGTGAGCTGACCGAGCGCCTGCGCGCGGCGCAGCCCGACATCGACGACTTCTGACGCCGTCCGCGCGGGCGGTTCAGGACGCCCTGGCGGCGCGCTGCAGCGCCTCCGCCACGACGCGTGCCGCGGCGCGGTCGAGCGTCGTGCGGCGCGCCACGAGGTGGATGTCGCGGCGGGGCGGGTCCACGAGGTCGAACGTGCGCACGGCATAGCGGTCGTGCACGGCCAGCAGCGGCAGCAGCGTGACCGACAGGCCCGCCTCGACGTGGCTCAGGAGCGTGCCGTGGCTGCTGAACCGCGCCACGGCGGCGGGCGTGAACCCGGCGCGGCGGCACAGGCGCTCGGCCAGGTCGGCAAGGTGGGCGCCCGGGTGCTCGAACGCCCAGGGCTCGCCCGCGAGGGACGAGAGGTCGACGCGGCCGGAGCGTTCGCTCGGCGTCGTGTCCCGGGCGGTCACGAGCACGACGCGGTCGCCCGTGAGCGGGAGTCGCGCGAGGTCGGCCTCGGGCGGCACGGGAGCGTCGGGGAAGTCGGCGCACACCGCGACGTCGACCTCTCCTTGCCGCACCGCAGCCCGGCTGACCAGGGGTTCCGCCTCGGTGAGCTCGATGGCGACGCGCGGGTGCGACGCCGCGAGGTCGGCGACGGCCGGCACGACGATGCCGTGGAACGCGCTCGTGAACGCCGCGACCCGCACGACGCCCGCGGCCTCGGAGTACAGCCCCGCGAGGTCGGCCTCCGCCGTCGCGATGCGGTCGAGGATGTCGGCGGCGTGCTGCGCGAGCGTCACGCCGGCCGGCGTGAGGCGGATCCGCCGCCCCGTGCGCTCGAAGAGCTCGGCCTTCGTCTCGGCCTCGAGCGTGGCGAGCTGCTGGGACACGCTCGACGGGCTGAGGTGGGTCGCCTCGGCCACGGCACGCACGGTGCCGAGCAGGTGGAGCTGGTGGAGCAGACGCAGGCGCCAGGGGTTGAGCATGACCGCATTCTTGTGCAGAAGAGCCGAACATTCTATTCGGGAATGTGTTCTCGACCTGCACACCGGTGAGTGTCTACCGTCGGCCCATGAACATCGGAGTTCCGACAGAGATCAAGAACAACGAGAACCGGGTCGCTGTCACCCCGGCAGGTGCGCACGAGCTCGTCCGTCGCGGCCACGACGTGCTGGTCCAGGCCGGTGCCGGCGTCGGCTCGGGCTTCGGCGACGACGACTACCGGCTCGCGGGTGCGCGCATCCTGGCGGACGCCGCCGAGGTCTGGGGCGACGCCGAGCTGCTCGTCAAGGTCAAGGAGCCCGTCGAGGCGGAGCTCGGCCTCATGCGTCCCGACCTCACCGTCTTCACCTACCTCCACCTCGCGGCGTCCGGACCGTGCGCCGACGCGCTGCTCGCCGCAGGCACCACCGCCGTCGCGTACGAGACCGTGCAGCTCGCTGACGGCTCCCTCCCGCTGCTGAGCCCCATGAGCGAGGTCGCCGGGCGGCTCTCCGCCCAGGTCGGCGCCTACCACCTCATGCGGCCCCAGGGCGGGACCGGCGTGCTCATGGGCGGCGTGCCCGGCACGCCCAAGGCCAAGGTCGTGGTGATCGGCGGCGGCGTGGCGGGCGAGCACGCGGCGGCGAACGCGCTCGGCACGGGTGCGGACGTCACCGTGCTCGACGTCTCCCTGCCCGCGCTGCGCCGGATCGAGGCGCGATTCGGTGGCGCCGTCACCACCCGCGCGTCGACGGCGTACGAGGTCGCCGAGCAGGTCGAGGCCGCAGACCTGGTCATCGGGTCGGTGCTCGTCCCGGGCGCGGCGGCACCGCGCCTCGTCACCGACGAGATGGTCAAGGCCATGCGGCCGGGCGCCGTGCTCGTCGACATCGCCGTCGACCAGGGCGGCTGCTTCGAGCACACGCGGCCCACCACGCACGACGCCCCCACCTTCGCCGTCCACGAGACCCTCTACTACTGCGTCGCCAACATGCCCGGTGCCGTGCCCGCGACATCCACCAGGGCACTCACCAACGTCACGCTGCCGTACGTCGCGGCGCTCGCCACGAAGGGGTGGCGCAGGGCGCTGCAGGACGACGCGGCGCTCGCCCGCGGTCTCAACACCCACGCGGGCCAGGTCACCAACGCGGGCGTGGCCGAGGCCCTGGGGCGCGAGCACGTCCCGGTGTCCGAGATCCTGGCCGCCTGACCCGTCCGACCGCCTACGATCGGGCGCGTGGAGCCGCTTCGCGTCGTCGTCTGTCCTGACTCGTTCAAGGGGAGCCTGTCGGCCTCCGAGGTCGCGTCCGCCGTCGCAGAGGGCGTGCTGGACGTGGCGCCGGACGCCGTCGTCGCGCGCCTGCCCATGGCCGACGGCGGCGAGGGCACCCTCGACGCGCTCCTCGCCGTGTGGGGCGGGGAGCCGGAGACCGTCGCGACGGTCGACGCGATCGGCCGGCCGGCGCAGGCCCGGTGGGCGATGTCGCCGGACGGGCGTACCGCCGTCGTCGAGCTCGCGGAGGCCAGCGGGCTGCCGCGCGTGTCGGACGTGGCGCTCCAGCCGCTGCACGCGAGCACGCGGGGCACGGGCGACGTCGCCCGGGCCGCGCTCGACGCGGGCGTCTCCGAGATCCTGCTGTGCCTCGGCGGGTCCGCGTCGACGGACGGTGGCGCGGGCATCCTGACCGGCCTGGGCGCCCGGCTCCTCGACGCCGAGGGCCGCGACGTGCCCGACGGCGGGGAAGGGCTCGCCGCGGTGACGTCGCTCGACCTGGGCGGACTGCACCCGCGGGCCCGCGAGGTGCGCTGGCGGCTGGCCGTCGACGTCACGAACCCGCTGGTGGGCGAACTCGGGGCCGCGCACGTCTTCGGCCCGCAGAAGGGCGCCCGCGACGGTGTCGCCGACTACCTCGACGACGCCCTGCGGCACTGGGCGGAGGTCCTCGAGGTCGAGACGGGGCGCGCCGTCGCCGATCTCCCGGGCGCGGGCGCCGCCGGCGGCGTCCCCGCCGGGCTCGTCGCGGTGCTCGACGCCGAGACGACGCCGGGTGCCGTGCTCGTCGCCGAGGCCGTCGGCCTGCCCGCGGCCCTCGCCGACGCCGACCTGGTGATCACCGGCGAGGGCTCGTTCGACTCGCAGTCGGTCAATGGCAAGGTGGCCGACGGCGTGGCCCGGCTCGCGGCGGCGTCGCCCACCCGGCCGCCGGTCGTCGTCGTGGCCGGTCAGGTGCTGCTGCCGGAGGCGCAGGCCCGCGCGGCGGGGATCGCCGCGGCGTTCTCGATCGCGCCGGGGCCCATCGAGCTCGACGACCTGCTGGCCCGCACCGGCACCCGCCTGCGGGACCTGGCGGCGGCGGTCACCAGCCTGGCGGTGGCGGCGCGGGGCTGAGGTCGGCAGCTCGCCTCGAGGTCGGCTGCTCGCCTGTCGATCGGTACAAGCATGTGCCGACCCGCAGCCGGGCTGCCGACCTGGCCGCGCGGTGCCGATCGCACCCCGCGACCGCACGAGACGTTCTGACAGCCCGTCGCATCGATGTCACGTCCCGTTCGTCCCTCTCCCGGCGTGCCGGAAGGTCCGACGGTGGAAGGATGGGCGCATGTCCGCCACGATCCCCCAGTCCGCGGCGCAGGCCGCCGCGCCGTACGACGCCCTGCTCCTGTACTCCTTCGGCGGCCCGAACCGCCCCGAGGACGTGGTGCCCTTCCTCCGCAACGTCACGGCGGGCAAGGGCATCCCCGACGAGCGCCTCGAAGAGGTCGGCGAGCACTACTACGGGTTCGGCGGCAAGAGCCCGATCAACGAGCAGAACCTCGCGCTCAAGGCGGCGCTGGAGGCAGAGCTCGCCGCCCGCGGCATCGACCTGCCGGTGGTCTGGGGCAACCGCAACTGGGAGCCCTACACGAACGACGCGGTCGACGAGCTGGAGAAGATCGGCGCCAAGCGTGCCGTCGCGCTCGTGACCAGTGCGTTCTCCTCCTACTCCGGCTGCCGCCAGTACCGCGAGGACCTCGCGGTCACCCTGGAGAAGCGCGGTCAGCTCGGCGCCGACGGCTCCACGGGCGTCCAGTTCGACAAGATCCGCTCCTACTTCAACCACCCCGGCTTCGCCGAGGCGAACGTCGACGCCGTCGTCGACGCGTATGCCGAGCTCGCCGCGGCGGGCGGTGACGGCGCGGCCGCGCGCCTCGTCTTCGTCACGCACTCGATCCCCGAGACCATGGAGGCGGCGTCGCGGATCTCGTACGCCACCTACGCGCAGCAGCACCTCGACCTGGCACGCGTGGTCGCCGGCCGGGTCGCCGAGCGTCTCGGCCACGAGGTGCCCTGGGACCTCGCCTACTGCTCGCGCTCCGGCCCGCCGAGCCAGCCCTGGCTCGAGCCCGACGTCAACGACCACCTCGAGGCGCTCGCCGCCGACGGCGTGCGCGACGTCGTGCTGTCGCCGATCGGGTTCGTCTCCGACCACATGGAGGTCGCCTACGACCTCGACACCGAGGCGCTGGCCACCGCGAAGGACCTCGGTCTCACCGCGGTGCGCGCGGGCACGGTGGGCACGCGCGAGCCGTTCGTCCGCGGCCTCGTCGACCTGCTGCTCGAGCGGGCGGCGCTGGCCCGGGGCGAGGACGTCGCCGAGGCGACCGTCGGCGAGCTGCCGCCGTTCCGCTCGGTCTGTGCCCCGAGCTGCTGCCTGCGGCGCGACGGCGAGCCGAGCGGCGTCCCGGCGCTGTGCGGCACCGAGGTCTACGCCTGAGGTCTGCGTCCGAGCGGGCCACGACAGAGAGGTTGCAGATGAACGACCACCACGTGCACGGGGACACCGGGCACGAGATCGACACCGCGGCGATCAACGAGGGCATCCGGTACACGATGTTCTCGGTCTTCTCCGTCACCGAGACGCTCCCGGCCGACGACGCCGAGCGCAAGGCCCTCGTGGCCGACGCCGAGGCGGCCGTCGGCGGCGGGTCCGACCCGGCGGCGGCGTCGGGCGACCTGGTGGCCCGCGGCTGGTACGACGTCGGCGGCCTGCGCTCGGACGCCGACCTCATGCTGTGGACCCACGGCCCGTCGATCGAGTCCGTGCAGGGCGCGTACCAGCGGCTGCGTGCCTCCGCGCTCGGGCGGTCGCTCGAGCCGGTGTGGTCGGTCGCCGCGCTGCACCGGCCCGCGGAGTTCAACCGCGGGCACGTGCCGGCGTTCCTCGCGGGCGAGGCGCCGCGCGACTACCTGTGCGTGTACCCGTTCGTCCGGTCCTACGACTGGTACCTCCTGCCCGACGACGAGCGCCGCACGATGCTGCGCGACCATGGCATGGCGGCGGCCGGCTACAAGGACGTGCGCGCCAACACCGTCTCGGCGTTCGCGCTCGGCGACTACGAGTGGATCCTCGCGTTCGAGGCCGACGAGCTGCACCGCATCGTCGACCTCATGCGTGACCTGCGGGCCACGGAGGCGCGCAGACACGTGCGCGAGGAGGTCCCGTTCTTCACGGGCCCGCGCACGGCGCTCGCCGACTGGGCCGACCGCCAGCCCCTGAGCTGACCCCCGCCTGCCTCCGCCGAGGTAGTCACTTGGCGAGGTAGTCATGGGGCGAGGTAGTCAT
>DATGOB010000166.1:0-49011 GCA_036010205.1 Promicromonospora sp.
CCTCTCTCGGGTCTCTCGGTCTCTTCCGGAGGCCGGTGCCTCCGTCCCCCCGCGTAACGCGCCGTGCATGCAATATATTGCATGCCGAGCGGGTGAGCAACGACACACCGGGACATCACCCGGTCGCGCGGACGGCCCGGCGGGATGTCGGAGGGGGCACGTAGGCTTCCCGGGTGCCTCTGATCGTCGCCACCGCCAACGTCAACGGGATCCGAGCCGCCGCGCGCCGCGGCATGCAGTCGTGGATCGACACCCGCAGGCCCGACGTCCTCCTGCTGCAGGAGGTCCGGGCGCCCGACGCCGTCGTGCACGACCTGCTCGACGGCTGGCACGTGGCCCACGTCGAGAGCGAGGCCAAGGGCCGCGCGGGCGTGCTCGTGGCCTCCCGTCTGCCGCTCGGCGCGGTCCGCACCGGCCTCGCGCCGTACGGCCAGGACCCGGACGGCCCCGAGCCGGTGACCGACACCGGCCGCTGGGTCGAGGCGGACCTCGTGCTGCCCGACGGCGGTGTGCTGACCGCCGTCTCGACCTACCTGCACTCGGGGTCCACCAAGCCGGGCGAGGAGCACACGATGGTGGCCAAGTACGCGTACCTCGAGAAGGTGACCGCGCGCCTGGCCGAGCTCGCCGCGGCGCCGACGCCGAGCGTGGTGGCGGGCGACCTCAACATCGCCCACCAGAACAGCGACATCAAGAACTGGAAGGGCAACCTCAAGAGCGCGGGCTTCCTGCCCGAGGAGCGCGCGTACGTGACGCGCTGGCTCGACGAGCTCGGCTGGGCCGACCTCGGCAGGCAGCACGCCGGCGACGGCCCCGGCCCGTACACGTGGTGGTCGTGGCGCGGCAAGGCGTTCGACAACGACGCCGGGTGGCGCATCGACTACCAGCTCGCCAACCCCGCGCTGGCCTCCGCGTGCCGCAAGATCGAGGTCGACCGCGCCCCGACCTACGCCGAGCGCTGGAGCGACCACGCCCCGGTGGTCGCGACGTACGAGCTCTGAGGCCGGGGCCCGGCCGGACCGGGGCAGCCCGAGGTCGGGCGGCCCCGGGGAGCCCGGGCGGGGGTCAGGCCGCGGGCGCCGACGGCGGCGCGAGCAGGAACGCCGGCGCGGTCAGCCCGGCGTCGGCGAAGGCGGCGGCGACCTCCGCCGCGACGGTGTCGACGTCGGAGCGGCGGACCAGCGCGATCGCGCTGCCGCCGAACCCGCCGCCGGTCATGCGCGCGCCGAGCGCGCCCGCGGCCACGGCGGTGTCGACCACGAGGTCGAGCTCGCGGCAGGACACCTCGTAGTCGTCCCTCAGAGAGGCGTGCGACGCGAGCATGAACGGGCCGACGTCGGCAGCGCGTCCCTCGCGCACGAGGTCCGCGAACCGTGCGGTGCGGTCCGTCTCCGAGACGACGTGCCGCACGCGCCGGCGCAGCACGCCGTCGGGGTCGTGCGGCTCGAGCTGCGTCAGCGCCCTGTCGAGGCCGACGCCGCCGAGCGTCGGTGCGATCTCCCGCAGCGACTCGATGCCGAGCAGCGCCGCCGCCCGCTCGCAGGTTTCGCGCCGGGCGCCGTACTCGCCCGAGACGTGGGAGTGCTCGGCCCGGGTGTCGACCACGAGGAGGGTGAGCCCCGCGGGCTGGAGGTCGAACGGCACGGGGACCGCCGACTCCAGGGGCTTGAGGCCCGGCCGGAAGTCGAGCAGCAGGGCGTGCCTCTCGCGGCAGCGCAGGGAGGCGGACTGGTCCAGGCCACCCGTCGGCGCGCCCGCGATCTCGTTCTCCGCGCGCCGGGTCGCGTCGACGAGCTCGGCGCGCCCGGCGTCCGAGACCGCGAGGCCGAGCCCGCCCACGGCGTCGAGCGCGACGGCGAACGCCGCCTCGAGCGCGGCCGACGAGCTGAGGCCCGCACCGAACGGCACGCACGAGTCGACGGCCGCGTCGAACCCCGTCACCTTGTGCCCCGCCTGGGCGAGCGCCCACGCCACACCGGAGACGTACGCGCCCCACCCCGTGACCGCGCCGGGCGCGACGTCGGACAGGCTGATCTCCCAGACGCCCTCCGCCTGGGCCGACACGAGCCGCACCCGGTCGTCCTCGCGCGGCCGCAGCGCGACGTACGTGCGGTGCGGCAGCGCCGTCGGCAGGCAGAGCCCTGCGTTGTAGTCGGTGTGCTCACCGATGAGGTTGACCCGCCCGGGGGCGGACCAGACGCCCTCGGGCGAGCCCTCGAACGATCGCGTGAAGAGCTCCTCGACCCGGCGTGCGCCCTCCTCGGCGCTCCAGGCCTCGAGCCACTGCGGTTCAGTCATGGGGAGCATTGTCTCTCGCCCCGCGGGCCACGGCGTCTGCCCTCCACGCTACGGGACGGTCGGCGGCTCGGCCGGCAGCTCTGTCCGCAGCACGCGGACGGTGCCTGCCGGTACCGGCGCGGCGCCGTCGAGCGACACCCCGGTGAGCAGGTCGGTGGCCGGCCCGTCGAGGGGGAGTCGCGTCTCGTCGTCCGTGTGGTTGATCGCGACGGTGTACCGCGTCGTGCCGCGGGTGCGACGCACGACCTCCAGGCCCTCGGGCAGGCCCGACGGCGCCAGCCCCGCCCCCGCGTACACGTCGGCCATGACGGTGGCCAGGGTGTCGACGTTGAGGTTCGTCGACACGTACCAGCCCGTGCCGGCCCCGTGCCGGTGGCGGGTGACCGCCGCGCCGCCCGGCTTCGGGCCGTCGACGTAGGTGCCGACGGGCTCGGCGCCGGACAGGACCAGGTCGTCGGCCCACACCGTGCCCGTGAGGTCGACGGTGTCGGTGCTCGCTGCGCCCGCTCCCGCCGCGCCCGCGCGGTAGGCGACGGTGAGCGACTCGCCTTCGCGCAGCGGCAGGAACTCCTCGACGTGGACGCCGAGCGCGTCGCGCAGCGGGGCCATGAACCCGCCGGGGTGCACGGCGTCGTGCTCGTCGACGATCCCGCTGAAGTAGCTGACGAGCAGCGTGCCACCGGCCTCGACGTATGCGGTGAGGTTCGCGGCGTCGGCGGCGGAGAGCAGGTAGGACGCCGGGGCCACCACGAGCCGGTACCCCGACAGGTCCTGGCCGGGCTTGACCAGGTCGACCGTGAGGCCGTCGCGCCACAGCCGGTCGTAGAACGCGTCGACCCGCTCACGCGGACGCGCGTCCACGCTGGGGCGGTACTCGAGGTCCTGCGCCCAGAACGACTCGTCGTCCCACACGAGGGCCACGTCGGCCTGCACGCGGGAGCCGCGCAGCTCGGTGAGGCGGCCGAGGGTCGCGCCCAGCTCGGTCACCTCCCGCCACACCCGGGACGCCGTGCCCGCGTGCGGCAGCATCGCCGAGTGGAACTTCTCGGCACCCGCCCGCGAGGCGCGCCACTGGAAGAACATGATCCCGTCGGCGCCGCGCGCGAGGTGGGCGAGCGAGTTGCGCGCCATCTCACCGGGCCGCTTGGCGACGTTGCGGTCCTGCCAGTTCACGGCGGACGTCGAGTGCTCCATGAGCAGCCAGGGCTTGCCGCCCGCGACCGAGCGCGTGAGGTCGGCGGCGAGCGAGAGGCCCACGTGGCCGCGCGGGTCTGCGGCCCAGAGGTAGTGGTCGTTGGCGACCAGATCGACCTCCTTCGCCCACGCGAACAGGTCGGTCCACGGGCAGATGGTGGCCATGAAGTTGGTGGTCACCGGGGCTGACGAGTGTTCGCGGACCGCGTCGCGCTCGGCGACGAAGCACTCGCGCAGCGCGGCGTCGGAGAACCGCGCGAAGTCGAGCTGCTGGGCGGGGTTGGCGGGCGTCGTCGTGGCGGCGGGCACCTGGACGTGCTCCCAGTCGGCGTAGTGCTGGCCCCAGAAGGCGGTGCCCCAGGCGTCGTTGAGCGCGTCGAGGGTGCCGTACCGCGCGCGCAGCCAGATGCGGAACGCCCGCTGGGCGTGCACCGAGTAGTCGAACATGACGGGCGCGCCGTACTCGTTGTGCACGTGCCAGCCCACCAGCGCCGGGTGCGAGCCGTACCGCTCGGCCAGGGCGTGCGTGATGCGCAGCGCCGCCTCGCGGTACGCGGGAGCCGTGGGCGCGAGGAGGCCGCGGCCGCCCGGCCCCATCGCCGTGCCGCGGCGGTCGACGACGCGCGCGTCCGGGTGCTTGGCGTACAACCAGGCGGGCGGGGCGGCCGTCGGCGTCGCGAGCAGGATGCGGATGCCGCCCTCGTGCAGCAGGTCGATCACCCGGTCGAGCCAGCCGAAGTCGAACTCGCCCTCGCGCGGCTCGAGCAGCGCCCAGCTGAAGATGCCGAGGCTGACGAGGTTCACGCCTGCCTCGTTCATCAGCCGCACGTCCTCGGCCCAGACCTCCTCGGGCCACTGCTCCGGGTTGTAGTCGCCGCCGTAGGCGATCTGGTCGACGCCTGGCAGCCACTCGTCGGACCGCGGTCCCGGGACGAAACGGGGCGTGGCGGGCATGGGGGTCCTCTCTCTGGTCTGTCAGGAGGCCGGGCCACCCGTGCGGGCGACCCTGCCGACGGACCTACCGTACGGGCAGCGGGCGCCTGTGGGAATACGCTTCCCCGATGCTCGGCTACGCCTGGTACGGGTCGACGAGCGAGAACGGCGTGTGCGCCTCCTCCAGCGCCGCTGCAGGAAAGGCGTCACCCGCGACGTAGTACCGCGCGCGGGTCTGGCCGACCGGTTCGAGCACGTGCTGGGCAACGAGCGCGCGCAGGTCGCGCTGGGCCTGCTGGACCTGCAGGTTCTCTGCCCGCTCGTACCGGCTGCGTCGTACGCGACCCGACAGGGCGACGTCGTGGAGTGCGCTCACGCTGCGCGGGCTCAGTCCGAGGGAGTCCACGAACGACTCGAGGTGGCGCAGGACCCGGCTCGACCTCTCGAGTCGCAGACGGACGGACTGTGTCTGCTGGTGCGACGCCACGAGGTTGAACCTGACCCAGTCCGCGACATCCTGGTCGGGGAGGTACGTCGCCCCACGATCGGCGAGCTGTCGGTAGTACTCCCACGTGTTGCCGGGGCGGCCGAGCCACGCCTCGATCGAGGAGAACTCCGGCGCGAGGACGCCCGCCCGCGCGGTCACAAGCGTCTGCAGCGACCGCGACATCCTGCCGTTGCCGTCGGCCCAGGGGTGGATCGAGACGAGGTGGAGGTGCGCCATGGCTGCCCGCACCACGGGGTGGGTGCCGTCGTCGTCGTTCAGCCAGTCCACGAGCTCTGCCATGAGGCTCGGCACGTCATCGACGGGGGGTGCGGTGTAGACGGCGATGCTCGGGTCGCGCGGGTCCGTGACGTACACGGCCCCTTTGCGCCACTGGCCGGCCGGGCGGGCGGGCGTGTGGTGGTGGCCCTGGAGCATCCAGTGCAGACCGTTGAGCAGACCCTTGCTGTAGGCGAAGTCCGGCGCGTCGTGCAGTGACTGGATGTACGTCATCATGCGCTGGTAGGCGAGGGTCTCCTCGCGATCGACCTCCGTCACGTCGACGTCGCGTTCACCGTCCATGAGATCCTCGGCGTCCACGGTGGACACGCGGAACCCCTCGATGGAGTTGGACGCAGCGACCGCGTCGGCGGTCAGAAAGCGACGCAGACCGTCCGTCCACTTCGTCGGCGTCGACCCCACCTGGAGGCGCAGTGCCTCGCGCTCGCGGTCGATGTCGTCGAGCACGCGGCTGTCGTCGGCCGAGAGGGTGGGCGTCGGGAAGAGCATCTCTCCAGTGTAGGAATGACGGAATCATCACGTCAATCTATCGCTGTGCGCCCCGCACCGCGGCCAGCACCTCCTGCTCCTCGGCACGGCTGAGGCCCGTGACCGTCGCGTCCGGTGTGGCGCGCAGCCACGCGAGCGTGTCCCGGGCGGTCTCGGCGAACGGGCGGGTCGTGAGGCCCGCCGCGAGCGACGCCGTCACGTCGTGCGTCATGAAACCCTCGTCGGCGAGGTCGCCGGCCCAGAACGGCAGCGACCGCGGGCCCATCCACGGCCGCACGTCGTGCTCCGCGAGCACGTCCGGCGCCACCGGGACCAGCTCGGGGCGGGCTCCGACGCCGTCCGCCACCGCCGCCAGCAGCGCGGACCGCGGCACCGGCGGGCAGACGGCGTCGAAGTCGCCGGTGGTGCGGTGCTCCGCGGCGGTGACGACCCACGCGGCGAGGTCGCGGACGTCGACGAGCTGCACCGGCCCGTCCACGGGTTCGGGCACGAGCACCGGCCTGCCGTCGCGTGCCGCGTCGGCGAACCGGGCCGGCCAGTAGGTGAACCGGCCGCTCGGGTCGCCCGGCCCCACGATGAGCCCTGGCCGCACGACGAAGGCCGCGGCGACGCCCGCGCGGACCAGGTTCTCGCACGCCACCTTCATGGCGCCGTAGACCTCGGGGCCGGAGGCCGGGTCCTCGTCCGTCTCGACGGGGTCGAGCAGCGGGACGGTGGCGGGGGTGCCGCCGACGGTCGTGCTCTCCGCGTAGACGTTGACCGTGGACACGAACGTCCAGTGCGCGCCGGGGAACGCGGCGACCGCGCGGCGCACGTGGGACGGGAGGCGCGACACGTCGACGACGGCGTCGAACGGCGTGCGGCTCAGCTCCGCGGGCACGTCGTCGGCGCGGTCCCAGCGGACGAGCGTCGCGCCGTCGGGCACCGTGCCGCTCGTGCCGCGGGCCGCGCACGTGACGTCGTGGCCGCGTGCGACGGCCTCGGCCGCGACGGCGCGGGACAGGAAGACGGTTCCACCGAGGACGAGGATGCGCATGGGCCCACCGAACCGCATCGCGGGCGGCGGGGCCACGGGGATCTGCTGACCGCGTATCCCCGTGGCCACCTCCTCAGCCTGCTGCTCGCTCCTCCGTGAGGAAGTTCGCGCACCGCTCGCCGATCATCATCACGGTGATGTTCGGGTTGACGGTCGTGATCTCCGGCATCACCGACGCGTCCGCCACGCGCAGGCCCGTGACGCCCTTGACCCGCAGCCGGGGGTCCAGCGGCGAGGAGTCGTCGTCGGGCGCGCCCATCCGCACCGAGCCGGTCGGGTGGTAGACGGTGTTGTGGGTGCGGCGGACGTAGTCGGCGATCTCGTCGTCGGTCTGCACGTCGGGGCCCGGGTACAGCTCGGCGCCCGCCCAGTCCTGCAGCGCGCTCTGCGCGACGATCTCGCGCGCGAGCCGGATGCCCTTGACCATGACCTGCATGTCGTACGGGTCCGTGAAGTAGCGCGGGTCCACCCGGGGCTTGTCCCGGAAGTCGCGCGACCGCAGCCGCACCGTGCCGCGCGAGCGTGCGTGCGTGACGTTCGGCGTGAGGCAGAACCCGTTCTCGGTGGTCGGGTAGCCCTGCCGGGCCGTGTGCATGTCGAAGGGCACGGAGCCGTAGTGCATCATCAGGTCCGGCCGGTCCAGACCCGGCTCGGTCGCGGCGAAGATGCCGATCTCCCACCACTGCGTCGACGTGGTCGTCATGGGCTGCTTCGCCTCCCACTGGATCACGCCCTCGGGGTGGTCCTGCATGTGGGAGCCGACGCCGGGCGCGTCCACCAGGACGTCGATCCCGAACTCCCTGAGGTGCTCGGCCGGGCCGATCCCCGAGAGCATGAGCAGCTTCGGGGAATCGATGGCCCCGGCCGACAGCACGACCTCGTGGCGCGCGGTGAACGTGCGGTGGTGGATGAGGTCCGGGCCCAGCACCTCGACGCCCGTGCACCGCGTGCCGTCGAACGTCAGCCGCTTGGCGCGGTGCTCGGTGAGGATCGTCAGGTTGGGGCGGTCGAGCACCGGGTGCAGGTAGCTCACGGACGACGACGACCGCACGCCGTCCTCCCGCGCGTTGATCTGGAAGAAGCTCGCGCCGGTGACCACGGTCGACCCGTCGTTGAACTGCACGCGCGGGATGCCCACCTGCTCGCACGCGTCCAGCACCGCGACGCCGCACGGGTCGCTCGGCGGGATCTGCCGGATGCGGACGGGCCCGTCGTGGCCGTGGTGCTCACCGGGCTGGTCGTTGTTCTCCAGGCGCCGGTAGTACGGCAGCGAGTGCTCCGCGCCCCAGCCGGTGGCGCCGAGCTCCTCCCAGTGGTCCAGGTCCTCGGCCGGTGCCCAGAACGCGATGCACGAGTTGTGCGACGAGCACCCGCCCAGCACCTTGGCCCGCGCCTGGCGCATGAACGAGTTGCCGTTCTCCTGGGGCTCGATGAGGTAGTCCCAGTCGTAGCCGGACTCCAGGAGCCCCATCCAGCGGTCGAGCCGCAGGATCGCGTCGTCCCCGACGTCGGACGGGCCCGCCTCGATCAGGGCGACCGAGACCTGCGGGTCCTCGCTGAGGCGTGCCGCGACGGCGGCACCGGCGGAGCCGCCGCCGACCACCACGTAGTCGAAGGTGTCGTCGGTGGTGGGCGTGGCGGGCTGTGCCGCGGGCTGCTCAGTCATCGGTGCCTCCGAACCAGCCGGTCACCGCCGGCCGCAGGTTCTGGTAGATGTGCTTGGTCTCCTGGTACTCGGCGAGCCCCGCGTGCCCCAGCTCGCGGCCGAAGCCGGACTGGCCGTACCCGCCCCACTCCGCCTGGGGCAGGTAGGGGTGGTAGTCGTTGATCCAGATGGTGCCGTGCCGCAGGCGGTTCGCGACCCGCTGCGCCTTCCCGGCGTCCTGCGTCCAGACGGCGCCCGCCAGGCCGTAGACCGTGTCGTTCGCGATCTCGACGGCCTCGTCCTCGTCCCGGAACGTCTCGACCGTGACGACGGGCCCGAAGGCCTCCTCCGCGACGGCTGGGGTGCCGCGGCGCACGCCGTCGAGCACGGTGGGCAGGTAGTAGAACCCGGCCTCCAGCTCGCCCGTGCCCCACCGCCCGCCGCAGCGGACGACGGCGCCGTCGGCGACCGCCTGCTCGACGTACGCCGTGACCTTGTCGCGGTGGGCCGCGGAGATGAGCGGGCCGGTCTCGGCCGCCTCGTCGAACGGGCCGCCGAGCCGGATGCGCTCGGCGCGGCGCACGAGCTCGTCGACGAACCGGTCGTGCACCGACTCCTCGACCACGATCCGCGCCCCGGCCGAGCAGACCTGGCCGGAGTGCACGAACGCACCGTTGAGGGCGTTGTCGACGGCGGCGTCGAAGTCGGCGTCGGCGAAGATCACGTTGGGGTTCTTGCCGCCGAGCTCGAGCGCGACCTTCTTGACGGTCGCCGCGGCGTTGGCGGCGATGGTGCGCCCGGTGACGAGCCCGCCGGTGAACGACACGAGGTCGACGTCCGGGTGGGTCGACAGCGGGCCACCGGCCTCGGGGCCCGCGCCGAGCACGAGGTTGGCGACGCCCGCTGGCACGCCCGCGTCGGTCAGCACCCCCATGAGCAGCATCGCGGTGTGCGGCGTGAGCTCGCTCGGCTTGAGCACGAACGTGTTGCCCGCCGCGAGGCACGGCGCCACCTTCCACACGGCCTGCAGGAGCGGGTAGTTCCACGGCGCGATGAGCGCGCACACGCCCACCGGCTCGTGGACCACGCGGCTGAGCACGTCGGCGCTGCCGGCGTCGACCACGCGCCCGGCGTCGACGCCCGCGAGCTTGGCGAACCAGCGGAAGCACGCGATGCAGTCGTCCATGTCGATGCGGCTCTCGACGAGCCGCTTGCCCGTGTCGCGGGACTCGGCGAGAGCGAAGTCCTCCTTGCGCTCGGTGAGCAGGTCCGCGACGCGGTGCAGCAGCTCGCCGCGGTCCGGCCCGGTGGTGTCGCGCCACGGGCCGGTGTCGAACGCGCGGCGGGCCGCGGCGATCGCCCGTTCGGTGTCGGCGGGGGCCGCCTCGGAGACCTCGGCGACGAGCGACCCGTCGGCGGGGCAGCGGATCTCGCGGGTGCGGCCGGCGGCCGCCGCCGTCCACGTGCCGTCGATGTACAGGGTGGCTGGGGTGGTCGGTGTGCTCATGGTGCTCAGGCCTCGATCTGCTCGGTCTCGTGCGTCGGCGTGCTGCTCGCGTGCAGGAACAGCAGGTGCCGCTCGTACTGGTCCAGCACGTCGGCGATGAGCTGCTCCTTGGCGTATCCCGTCACGTCGTAGCCCTGGGTGCCCTCCGCGAGCAGCACCTCGACGCGGAAGTAGGTGTCGTCCTGGTCGGAGGTGTTCATCCGGAACGTCGGCGTGGGGTGGGCCTGCGGCCAGAGCGTGTACGTGAAGGGTGCCTCGTCGCCGTGCTCGACGGTCAGGGTGAGGGCGGGCAGGCCCGTGTCGCCCGCCGCCGCCTCGCTGCACGCCGTCGTGATGCCCTGCTCCGCGAGCTCTGCCGACACCTCGTTGAGCGCCGGCCGCACCGTCTGGTCGAGGAACCGCAGCGTCTGGCGGCGCCCCGGGAACGAGACGAGCCGGGCGAGCCGCTGCCGCCACCCCGCGCCCTGCACCCCGCCCTGCTGGATGCGGCCCGACAGGCTGTTCGGCAGCGCGACCCGGAGGGTGTCGAGCTTGCGGCCCTCGGTGCGCAGCGCCTTGTACAGGGCGAACATCACGCCGAACATCACGAGCGAGAACGGCAGGCCCATGATGATCGTGCCGGACTGGAGCGTGGCGATCCCGCCGGCGACGAGCATGCCGAGCGTGAGCAGGCCCGTCGTGGCCGCCCAGAAGATGCGCAGCCAGATCGGCCCGTCGTCGCCCGCCCGGTGCAGCCTCGAGGTGAGCGTGGAGAGCACGAGGGCGCCGGAGTCGGCGGACGTCACGTAGAACAGCAGGCCCACGAAGATCGCCAGGCCGATGGTCAGCGGCGCGGCCGGGAACCGCTCGAGGAGGGCGAAGATGCCGACGGCGGGGTCGTTCATGGCGGCCTCGCCGAACGCGGCGCCCTCGGCCCCGCCGTCCCGGATGAACTCCAGCGCGCTGTTCCCGAACACCGAGACCCACAGCAGGATGAACAGGAACGGCACGGTGAGCACGCCGACCACGAACTGCCGGATCGTGCGCCCGCGCGAGATGCGCGCGAGGAACAGGCCGACGAAGGGTGCCCACGCCACCCACCAGGCCCAGAAGAACAGGGTCCAGGCGTTCAGCCACTCGGTCGGCGCCTCGAACGCGAACGTGTCCAGCGTCATGCCGGGCAGCCGCGTCAGGTAGTCGCCGAGGTTCATCACGAGCGCGTCGAACAGGAACGTGGTGCTGCCCGTGACCACGAGGAACAGCACGAGCAGCAGCGCGAGCACGACGTTCAGCTCGGACAGCCGGCGCACGCCGCGCTGCACACCGGAGACGACCGACAGCGTGGCCATGACGACCGCGAGGCCGAGCAGGGCGGCCTGGACGCCGACGCCGATCGGCACGCCGAGCAGCTCGGCCAGGCCGCGGTTGAGCATCTCGACGCCGATGCCGAGCGTGGTCGCCAGACCGAAGATCGTGCCGAGCACGGCGGCGACGTCGATGACGTCGCCCAGCCGGCCCCACACGCGGTCGCCGAACAGCGGGTGCAGCGCCGAGCGGATGCTCAGGGGCATGTTGCGGCGGTAGGCGAAGTACGCGATCGCCATGCCCATCAGGGCGTACATGCCCCACCCGATGAGGCCGTAGTGGAACAGCGTCCACACGATCGCCATCCGGGCCGCCTCGACCGTGCCACCGTCGCCGACGGGCGGCGCGAGGTACTGGGTCGCGGGCTCAGCGACGGAGAAGAACATGAGGTCGGTGCCGATGCCGGCCGCGAACAGCATCGCGGACCAGGTGAGCAGCCCGAACTGCGGCTTGGCCTGCTCCGGCCCGAGCTTGATGCGGCCGGTGCGGGACAGTGCGACGCCGATGACGAAGACGAGGAACGCCGCGGCCACCAGGAAGTAGTAGGCGCCGAACCAGTCGGCGATCCAGGCGACGACGACGCCGATGGACTCCTCGGTGGTCGTCGGCCAGATGATCGCGGCGAGGGCGACCACGAGGATGAGGACCGCCGACCCGACGAACACGGATGGGTTGATCCCGGCGTGGTGCTTTCGTGGCGCGTCGTTGTCCTCGGGGGCGGGCGTGGTCTCGGTCGTGGCCGGGATACTCATGGGTTCCTTCGTCGGGGGTGCGGACTGCTTTACCGTACTAGTACCGGAAGACGCGTCCACTCGCCCCGCGAAGGGCCCTCGTCCCGCAGGGGTCAGACCGGCGCGAGCCCCAGGTTGCGGCCCGCCAGGCCGCGCCGGCGGCGGGCGAGCGTCGAGGCGACCTCGCGCAGCACGGTGGCCCCGGGTGAGTCCGGCGCCGCGAGGACGACGGGCGTGCCCGCGTCCCCGCCCTCGCGCACGGCCACGTCGAGCGGCACCTGCCCGAGGAGGGGCACGTCCTTGCCCACCACCTCGGTGAGCCGCGCGGAGACCTGCTCGCCGCCGCCCTCGCCGAACACCGCGAGACGCGAGCCGTCCGGCTGCTCGAGCCACGACATGTTCTCGACCACGCCGACCACGCCCTGCGAGGTCTGCGTCGCGACCGACCCGGCGCGCTCGGCCACCTCGGCGGCGGCGGCCTGCGGCGTCGTGACGACGAGGATCTCCGAGCCGGGCAGCAGCTGCGCCACCGAGATCGCGATGTCGCCCGTGCCGGGGGGCAGGTCGAGGAGCAGCACGTCGAGGTCGCCCCAGAAGACGTCCGCGAGGAACTGCTCGAGCGCACGGTGCAGCATCGGGCCGCGCCAGACGACCGGCTGACCCTGCGGCACGAACATGCCGATCGAGACCACCTTGACGCCGTGCGCGATCGGCGGCAGCAGCATGTTGTCCACCCGGGTGGGCTGACGGTCGACGCCGAGCATCCGCGGGATCGAGAAGCCGTAGATGTCCGCGTCGATGACGCCCACCGACAGGCCGTCCGCCGCGAGGGCCACCGCGAGGTTGGCCGTCACCGACGACTTGCCCACGCCGCCCTTGCCCGACGCCACGGCGAACACCTTGGTCATCGAGCCCGGCTGGGAGAACGGGATGACGGGGTCGCCGGCGCCGCCGCGCAGCGTCGAGCGCAGCGCGGCGCGCTGGTCGGGGGTCATCACGCCGAGCTCGACGTCGACGCCCGACACGCCGTCGACGGCGCTCGCGGCCGCCGTCACGTCGCGTACCAGCGTCGACTTCATCGGGCAGCCGGCGACCGTGAGGTCGACACCGACGGCGACGTGCCCGGCGTCGGACACCGCGACCGACCGGACCATGCCCAGGTCGGTGATAGGGCGCCGGATCTCGGGGTCGAGGACACCGGTCAGGGCGTCGCGGACGCGTGCCTCGAGCATGGGGGAGTCGACGGGGGCCATGCCTCGATCCTAGGACGGCGGTCCAGCCCGCCCGGCCGCGCGCGGCACGGCCGTAGTTCCATGAATATGCAATGAAGCGTCGTGGGAACGGTACGCTGCGCACCACCACCGGTGAGGAGGAGTCATGACCGAGGCACACGTCTCCGCACGGGTGCGGCGTGTGGGCTCGGAGGACGAGGCCAGGGACCTCGCTGCGGCGCTGCAGCGGCCCGGCAGGGAGCGCCCGGTGGTGGTGATCTCCACGCCGGCCGGGCACGACGCACCGTTCGTCGACCCGCAGCGCGTCGCCGACGACGTCGACGGGCTGGCCGACGTCGTCGTCATCCCCACGGGCGACGTGTCCTGGGCCTTCTCCTCCGGCATGCCGCCGGACACGCAGGTCTACGGCGGCGCGTCGCGCGTCTACGGCACCGACCTGGAGTGGGTGCACCACCCGCGCCGCTCGCCGCTGCACTTCGCCTACTCGCCGGACGCGGACGCGCGCGTGCACGACCGGCTCGTCGGCGACGTCCTGCGGCTGGCGGTCCGCACGGGGCTCGTGGGGGAGTCGCGCACCGCGCCGGGGACGCTGGTCACCGGCGGCACCGTGCTCGGCCTGCTCGGCTCGCGCGCCCTGGTCCGCACCGACGACGGCGGCCAGGCCACCGTCGCGGAGGAGCTCGTGCTGCCCGACGTGCCGCTCGACCGCGTGCTCGTGCCCGGCATGCGGGTCACCGGCGTGCTCGACCCGGCGCGCCGCCTCCTGGACATCCGCGGGATGCTGCCCGACGCCGTCGCGCTGCGCCGCGCGGTCCACGCCGCCTACCGCGTGGGCCGGGTGGTGCTCGGCCGCGTCGAGACCGTCGACGACGACGCGGTGCGGATCGCCCTGGCGCCCGGCGTCGTCGTGCGCGTGCGCAGGCCGCAGGTCACCGGCAACGACCTGGACTCGCTGGACGACCTGTTCACCCCAGGGGAGGTCGTCGCGGCACGCCGGTCGCCGGCGCCGCTGGAGGGTCTGGCGCTGCGGCTCGACGACGTCGACGAGTCGGCCGACGCGCCCGTGCCCGCGATCGCGCTGCTGGACGGCGGGCCGCCGTGGCTGGTGGCGGAGGACGCGCGGGAGGAGGGCGCGGACCCGGCCGATCCCGTTCCCCCTGAGCCCGCGCCCCCTGCGCCCGCCCGTCGCGCGCCCACGCCCGGCGACCTCGCCGCACGCCGCGCCGGCGGTCCGGACCTGCCCCCGCCCGTCACCGCGCCCGGCGCCGGCGGGGCGGGCGAGCAGGAGGCCGAGCCGGCGGGCAAGGCCGCGCGCGACCTGAGCCTGTCCCTGGACGCCGCGCGGGCGCAGGTCGCCGCGCTCGCCAAGGAGCTGACGGACGACAAGGTCAAGCGGCACCAGGTCGAGCTCGAGGTGGATCGCCTCGTCGCGCGCGTCGGCGACCTCACCGAGCGGCTCGAACGGGCCGAGCGTCGCGCCGAGCAGCAGGCGACCGCGCTCCGCAAGGCCCGCCAGGACGCGGCCCGGCTGCGCCGCAGGCTCGGCGACACGGGCGAGGACCTCACCGAGGAGCGCTGGTTCCTCGACGACGAGGAGCAGCTGCGGTTCGAGGTGCTCACCGAATGGGCCCGTACCGTCCCCGCGGCGGAGAAGGCCGACCGGCCCCTCGCGCCGTACACCCTCGGCCCGCGCTTCCTCGGTTCGCTCACCGACGTCGAGGGCGTCAGCCGCGAGCGCGTCGTGTGGACCCTCGTCATGGTGCTCACGGGCCTCGCGCCGGAGATGAACGGCCTGCAGGCACACCGCCTGCGGGGCGGCGCGGGCGGCGACGACCCGCCGCGGCAACGCGAGGACGGCGCCCTGTGCTGGCGGGTCGCGCTGCAGGTGAACACGCCGTCGGCCCGGCGGCTGCACTACTGGAGGCTGCCTGGCGGGGCCTACGAGCTGTCCCGCGTGGTGCTCCACGACGACATGGAACCCTGACGCTCAGTCGCGGTCGCGGTCGCGGCCCTGCCTGCGGTCCTTCTCGTCGAGCTCCTCCAGGAGGTTGCGGATCTCCGAGCGCACGAAGTCGCGGGTGGCCACCTCGTTGAGGGCGATCCGCAGCGCCGCCATCTCGCGCGCCAGGTACTCGGTGTCGGCGAGGTTGCGCTCGCCCCGCTGCCGGTCCTGCTCCGCCATCACCCGGTCGCGGTCGTCCTGCCGGTTCTGCGCCAGCAGGATGAGCGGGGCGGCGTAGCTGGCCTGCAGCGACAGCATGAGCGTGAGCGCGGTGAAGCCGTTGGCCGCGCTGTCGAACCGGAGGTGCTCCGGACCCCACGCGTTCCACACCAGCCAGATCGCACAGAACACGGTGAGGTACACGAGGAACCGCGGCGTGCCGAGGAACCGGGCGATCGCCTCGGTGACGCGGCCCACCGCGTCCTGGTCCATACGCAGGCGAGGCACGAGGGTGCGGCGCTGCGCGAGCGGCGTGTCCAGGCGGTCAGCCACGTCCCACCTCCCGTCGCCCGGCCTGCCGGGCCGGCACCGCGTGGGCCCGGACCGTCTCCTGGTCGTCGCTGTCACGCCAGTCGTCGGGGAGGATGTGGTCGAGCACGTCGTCCACCGTCACCACGCCCAGCAGCCGCCGCTGCGCGTCGAGCACCGGCAGCGCGAGCAGGTCGTACGCGGCCAGCAGGCGCGTCACCTGGCCCACCGACGCGTCGTGGGTCAGCCACTCCGTCTCGGCGTCGAGCACGGACGCGACCGCCGCGTGCGGAGGCTCGCGCAGCAGCCGCTGGAAGTGGGCCACACCGAGGAACCTGCCTGTCGGCGTCTCCAGCGGTGGCCGCACCACGAACACCATCGAGGCCAGCGCGGGCGGCAGCTCCGACCGCCGGATCGCCGCGAGCGCCGTCGCGATCGTGTCGTCGGCGCCGAGGATCACGGGTTCCGTCGTCATGAGGCCGCCCGCCGTGTCCTCGGCGTACTCGAGCAGGCGCCGGACGTCGGCCGCCTCCTCGGGCTCCATGAGGTTGAGGAGCCGGGCCGCCTGCTCCTCCGGGAGAGCGTTGAGCAGGTCGGCGGCGTCGTCGGGCTCCATGACCTCCAGCACGTCCGCCGCGCGGTCGACGTCGAGGCCGGTGAGGATCGCGACCTGCGCGTCCTCCGGGAGCTCCTCCAGCACGTCGGCGAGGCGCTCGTCGTCCAGCGCGTCGGCGACCTCGAGGCGGCGTGCCGACCCCAGGTCGCGCACGACGTCGGCGAGGTCGGCGGCGCGCAGGTCCTCGTACGCCTCGAGCAACCGGACGGCGCCCTGCTCCGCGGACCGTTTCGTGAGGTCCTGCACGGCGTCGACCGCGACGGTCATCGTCGAGCCCCGGCGCCGGAACGGCGTCGACCCGGTGCGGCGGCGCACGAACAGCTGGTCCACGAGCCAGTCGCCCGTGCGCTGCTGCGCGATCGCCACGTCCTCGATGGTCACCTCGCCCGAGCCGTCCGCGAGCTGCACCCGACGGTCCAGCAGCTCTCCGAGCACCAGCGACTCCATGGCCCGCTGCTCGAACCGGCGCAGGTTCACCAGTCCCGTGCTGATCACCTGTCCCGCGTCGATGCTCGTGACCCGGGTGAGCGGCAGGAACACGCGGCGCCTGCCCGGCACCTCGACCACGAGCCCCACGGCCCGGGGAGCCCCCTTGGCGCGCAGCAGCACGACGACGTCGCGCACCCGGCCCACCTGGTCGCCGATGGGGTCGAAGACCACGGTGCCGGCGAGACGTGCGACGAAGACCCTGGTACCGGCGCTCACGCTGGTCAGCCTACGACCCGCCCCTGAGCCTCGCTCCTCGCCACTTCGGCCGGGGTGGGGGAGACTAGGGGCATGAGCATGTCCCGCCCGGGTGCCGTCCCGAAGGTCCCGACCCTGCCGGCCGGCGACGAGGTTGCCGCGTACTCCACGTACCTGGAGGCGCAGAAGGCTGTCGACTACCTGTCCGACAACAAGTTCCCCGTGGAGAACGTCACGATCGTCGGCACGGACCTGCGCATGGTCGAGCGGGTCACGGGCCGGCTGACGTACGGCCGCGTGGCGCTCGCGGGCGCGTTGTCCGGTGCCTGGTTCGGTTTCTTCGTCGGCCTGCTGCTCACGCTGTTCGCCGGGTCGTCGGGGCTCCAGGTGATGTTCGCGGGCATCGCGCTCGGTGCCGGGTTCGGCCTGCTGTTCTCCGTGCTCTCGTACTCGTTCACGGGTGGTCGGCGCGACTTCACGTCGTCGTCGCAGATCGTCGCCGCGACGTACGCGATCCTCTGCGCGCACGAGCACGCCTCCGACGCGCGGGCGCTGCTCGTGCAGTCGCCGGGCGGGCTCGGCAAGTCGCGCGGGGGCGCTTCGGTGGGGACGGCTCCGGCGGGGTCCACCCCGGCGGGGTCTGTCCCGGTGTACGGCACGCAGCCGCCGGCCGGGGGCCCGCCGGCGGCGCCGCCTGCGCCGTCCCGGCCGACCGACCCGCGCTGGGTGACCCCGGAGGGCAAGCCGCGGTACGGCGCGATGCGGCCGGGGGCTGAGGGTGGTGCTGGGGGCTCTGGCGGTGCGGGCTCTGGCGGTGCGGCGGGCACGGGTGCGGCCGGCTCGGGCCCGGCGGCCTCGGGTGCGGCGCAGGACGTCCCGGCAGGCGGCAGCGCGGGCACGGGCGCTCCGACGGAGACGGGGGCTGTCCCGGAGCAGCCGACCACCCCGGACACCGGCCCTGGCGCCCCGGTCGTCCCGCCCACCTCGGCGGAGTCCCCGACGGACCCCCCGGCGAACCCCTATGCCCCGCCCCCCACGGACCAGCGCTGAGTCGTCGGCACCTTGTGGCCGTCCTGCCCTCGTCTTCGGTCGGTTGGTTCGAGATCGGTCCTCTGACGGACCGATCTCGCACCAACCGACCGAACACGTCGGGGGTGGGGGCGCAAGGGACCGAAGAGGGAGGGCATGAGGGGTGTGGCGCGCGGAACTGGTGAGACAGCCGCTCGGCCTTCTCGACGGTGTGGCCTGGGTTCGAGGGTTACCACAAGGGCGTCTAGGCCAGGTCCGTCCACAGGCGGGGTGAGACCGGGCCGTCACGGAGCAACCGGTCGCGCAGAGTCGTGGCATGACCTCTCCGTCGGTACCCGTCGTCACCCTCGCCCTCGATCACGACCGCGCCGCGCTGGCGGCAGCCGCCCGCGCCGGTGAGATGGTCCGGGTCCGGCGCGGGGCGTACTGCCTTCCTGGGGCGGTGCGCGACGACGGACCGGGCGGCGTCCCCCGCGAGCTCCGGCGTCTGGCGCTGGCCAGGATCAGGGCGGTGAGCGGTCAGCTGCGGGCCGAGGCCGTGTTCGCGCGCGAGTCCGCCGCGCTCCTGCTCGGGTGTCGCGTGTGGTCCCCGCCCACGGCGACGCACGTCTACCAGCGCTACCGGCCGTCGGGCCGGGCCGCCGCCGACGTGCGCAGGCACGCCTGGACGCTCACGGCGGAGGAGATCACCGCGGTGGCGGGCATCCCGGTGACGTCGCTCGTGCGGACGGTCGTCGACTGCGCCCGCTCGATGACGCCCCTGGGCTCGCTCGTGATCACCGACTCCGCGCTGGGGCTGGGACTGCGGCGCGAGACCCTGCTCGACGCACTCGACCGCCAGGTCGACCGACGAGGCGTGCGGCGTGCGCGCCGGGTCATCGAGTGCGCCGACGGCGGCGCGCAGTCGGCGTGGGAGACCTGGGTCCGGTACGAGATGCTCTGTGCCGGCCTGCCCCGGCCGACCACGCAGATGGAGGTGAGCACGGATGCGGGCAGGTTCCACACGGACCTCGGCTACGAACGCTGGGCGCTCGGCATCGAGTTCGACGGCCGCGTGAAGTACCGGCCCGGCGGTGTGCGGCTGGGCCACGACCCCGCTACCGAGTACATGGCGGAGAAGGAGCGGGCGGAGGCGATCCGCCGCGCCGGGGTCGCCGTCGAGCGGTTCACCGCGGCCGACCGGCGCGACGTGCGCGGGCTCCTCGGGCGGATCACCGGGCACCTGCCCCCTGAGGTGGTGGCGGCGGCCCGCCCCGACCCCCTGCTCCGGGGGCGCTGACGGTCGACATCGGCACCTTGGTGGTGGCCCCTCGACGACGTCGGTCCGTTGTCACGAGATCGGTCCTTCGACCGACCGATCTCGTGACAACGGACCGATGTCGCACGCGGGGCGCCCACAGGGGGCCGATGTCAGCGGAGGGACGCCATCCAGGACTCGACGTCCTCCGGGCGGCGGGGGAGCGCCGCCGACAGGTTCTCGTTGCCGTCCTCGGTGATGAGCACGTCGTCCTCGATGCGGACGCCGATGCCGCGGAACTCCTCGGGCACCGCCAGGTCGTCCGCCTTGAAGTACAGGCCCGGCTCGATGGTGAACACCATGCCGGGCTCCAGCACGCCGTCGAGGTACAGCTCGCGGCGGGCCTGGGCGCAGTCGTGCACGTCGAGGCCGAGGTGGTGCGACGTCCCGTGCACCATCCAGCGGCGGTGCTGCTGGCCCTCGTCGGACAGGGCCTGCTCCGCGGTGACGCCGTCGGGCAGGAAGCCCCACTCCTCGAGGCGCGCGGCGATGACCTCCATGGCCGCTGCGTGCACGTCGCGGAACTTCGCGCCGGGCTTCGCGACGGCGAACGCGGCGTCGGCGGCGTCGAGCACGGCCTGGTAGATCTTCCGCTGGACGTCGGTGTACTCGCCGTCGACCGGGAGCGAACGCGTGATGTCGGCGGTGTAGAGGGAGTCGACCTCGACGCCGCCGTCGAGCAGCAGCACGTCGCCCGACCGGACCTTGCCGTCGTTGCGGATCCAGTGCAGCGTGGTGGCGTGCTCGCCCGAGGCGGCGATGGTCTCGTACCCCACGGCGTTGCCCTCGAGGCGGGCGTGCCCGTCGAACGTCGTCTCGACGACCCGCTCGCCACGCCGGTGCTCGACCGCGCGGGGCAGCGCGCGCACGACGGCCTCGAAGCCCTCGATGGTGCGGGCGACGGCCTCGCGCATCTGCGCGATCTCGTACTCGTCCTTGACCAGGCGCAGCTCCGAGGTGGCCTCGACGAGCGCCTCGTCCGTGAGACCGTCCTCGTCCTGGATGCCTGCCTCGAGCCGCAGCTCCTCGACGAGGGCCTCCACGGCGTCGTCGGCACCGGAGACGACGAGCAGCTGCACGCCGCCCTCACCGAGGTCCTTGGCCAGGGCGTCGCCCAGCTCGTCGACGTGCCGGGCCTCGATGCCGGTGAGCGACTCGATGTCGGCCAGCGACGGGCGGGCGCCGACCCAGAACTCGCCGTAGCGGGCGTCGGCGTAGAACTCGTCGTTGTCGCGCGGGGCCAGCGGGCGCACGTACAGCACGGCGTGGTGGTTCGAGCCACCGTCGCCCGCGCCGTCCTCGACCGGGTGCAGCACCAGCACGGCGTCGGGCTCCTGGTCGGTACCCAGGCCGGTGAGGTGCGCGAACGCCGAGTGCGGGCGGAACCGGTAGTCGGTGTCGTTCGACCGGGGCTTGAGCGAGCCCGCGGGGACCACCAGGCGCTTGCCGGGCAGGCGCTCCGACAGTGCGGCGCGGCGGGCCACGGTGTACGGCGCGGCGGGCGACGGCTCGAGGTTCAGCTCGGCGCGCGGGGCCCACTGCGACATCACGAAGTTCTTGAACGCCGTGGACGCCGGGCGGTGGGAACGGTTGGAGCCGCGGTCGGCGGCCGGTTGCTCTTCAGGCTGCGATGCAGTGGTGGGCTCGCTCATGCGCCCAGTGTTTCACGCGCGTCGGGAGAAGTCGGAGAGCGCCCGGGTGAGGATCCGGTTGAAAGCGTCCGGTGCCTCGGTGTTGACGTCGTGGCCCGCGCCGGGGACCACCACGAGGGAGCCGTCGTGCGCTGCGGCGACGTGCCGGTGCTCGCCGAGGCGCATGGCGTCGCGCGCACCGTTGACGAACCACACCGGCAGCCGCAGGGCGCGCACGCTGGCGAGCGACGAGCGCCCGACCAGGTGCGTGAGCGAGTCGGTGACGACGTCCCACGTCGGACGGTAGGGGGCCGCGGTCTGCGCGGGGGCGATCTCGACCTCGTGCAGGTCGGCGCCGCCGGGTGCGCTGCGCCCGGCCCGGAACGGCGGGCGCAGCAGCTGGGGCAGTGCCACGCGCGGCAGCGACAGCCGCGGTCGGTGCACGGTCGGGTGCACCTCGCGGCCCGTGAGGCGTCGGCCGAGGTAGCCCGCGTTCGCGACGGCCCGGGCGACGTCGCGGTAGAGCCGCACCGGCGTGCCCTTGGGGTCGGCGGTGCAGCCGGCCGCGACCACGCCGGCGAGCCGGTCGGCGTTGTCCTCGTGCGCCGCCCAGGCGAGCGACGTGTACCCGCCGAGCGACAGCCCGACGAGGGCGACCGGTGCCGGTAGCGACGCGACGGCGTCGTCGAGCGCCTCGAACGCGCCGTCCATGCTGAACCGGTCCTCCCTGCGCGCGCCGTGCGCGGGCAGGTCGACGGCGACGGCCTGGTGCCCGGCGGCGCGCACGTGCGCGACCTGGCTCTCCCAGATCGCGCCGGAGGCGCGCATGCCGTGCACGAAGACGACGCTCGTGCGGGTGCTGTGCGGGCGGTGGTCGCTGCTGTTCATCCCTTCCAGCATGCGCGCAGGCCCTCCTGGCCCGGCGGACGTGCGTCGCACGCCGCGTGAACGTGCTGTGTGGGCCTGGCGCCCGGAGCCGGACGGCGTCCGGATTGTCTGGAGTGAGAGGTCGAGGGTGCCGCACCTCACCCCGCTCCGGACGCTCAGGCGCCTCCCAGATCTCTACCCTGGTGGAGTGATCGACCTCCACACGCACTCCACGGCGTCAGACGGGACCGACTCGCCAGCGCGTCTGGTGGAGGTCGCCGCCCGCGCCGGGGTCACGACCCTCGCCCTCACCGACCACGACACGACGTCCGGCTGGGCGGAGGCCGCCGGGTCGGCCGCCCGTGAGGGGGTCGCCCTGGTCCGCGGCGCCGAGATCTCGGCCATCGCCGCCACCGACGGCTGGGGCACCGGCGTGCACCTCCTCGCCTACCTGCACGACCCCGCCCACCCGGACCTGCTGGCCGAGACCGAGCGCACGCGCGACGACCGTGAGTCCAGGGCCCGGCGCATGGTCGACCTGCTCAGCGAGGACTACCCGATCACCTGGGCCGACCTGCTCGCCCAGACGCAGCCCGGGACGACGCTCGGCCGGCCGCACATCGCGGACGCCCTCGTCGCGGCGGGCGCCGTCCGTGACCGCGACGAGGCCTTCGCGACCATCCTGCGCCCCGGCACGCGCTACTACGTGGGCCACTACGCGCCCGACGCCGTCGCCGCCGTCCGTGCGGTGCGGGCCGCGGGCGGCGTGCCCGTGCTCGCCCACCCGGGCGCGGACGCGCGCGGGCGCGTGGTGCCGGACTCGATGATCGAGGAGCTCGTCGACGCCGGGCTCGCCGGCCTCGAGGTCGACCACCGCGACCACACCCCGGACACGCGCCGCCGCCTGCGGGACCTCGCGGAGTCGCTGGGGCTGCTGGTCACGGGGTCGAGCGACTTCCACGGTGCGGGCAAGCAGAACCGCATCGGGGAGAACACGACCGCGCCGGAGGTGCTCGACGCGATCGCCGAGCAGGGGTACCTCGAGGTGCTGCGGTGAGCTGGTTCGACGTCGCCCTGTTCACCGAGGTCTTCGTGACGCTCTTCGTCATCATGGACCCGCCGGGCACCGTGCCCGTGTTCCTCGCCCTCACGTCCCGCATGACGGCGGCCGACCGCCGCCGCGCCGCACGGACGGCGATCTTCGTCGCGTTCGGCGTGATCGTGGTGTTCGCGGTGTTCGGCCAGCTCCTGCTGGACCACATGGGCATCTCGCTGGCGGCGCTGCAGGCCTCCGGCGGCCTGCTGCTGCTGCTCGTCGCGCTCGAGCTGCTCATGGGCAAGATGGACGCGGGCGAGGCAGAGCCCGGCGGCTCCGCGCGGAACGTCGCGCTCGTCCCCCTGGCGACGCCGCTGCTCGCCGGGCCGGGCACGATCGTCGCCACCATGGTCTTCGTCCAGCAGGGGGTCGATGCGGGCGAGTCGCCGGTCGGCCACTACGCGTCGATCGGGACCGCGATCATCGCGGTGTGCATCTGCACGTGGGCGGCCATGCGGTTCGCCGGCGTGGTGCACCGTGTGCTCAAGGACTCCGGCGTCACGCTCGTCACCCGCATCGCCGGTGTGCTGCTCGCCGCGATCGCGACGCAGATGATCGCCAACGGTGTCACCGAGTTCGTCCGGATGGCCTGAGGCCGGTCAGACGTCGACCGTCTCCAGGCGGACCGCGACCGGCGCGTCGGGGGTCAGGCGCTCGGCGTCCCGCACCTTCTTCTTCATCGGCAGCACGTAGCCGCCGCTGCGGTCGCTCGGGAACACCGACGTCGTCCAGGTGCTGCCGCCGACCGTCACGCGGACCCGCACCGAGCCGAAGCCCCGCGGCGGCAGAGGCAGGTCCGCCAGCTCGTCGGAGTGCTCGGGCGGGACGGTGACGAACCACCAGGAGTCGGTGCGCGCCTCCCACTGCCACAGGGGAGCGGTGAACTCGATCTGCACGGCACCGAGTCTGACAGAAGGGTCTGACACTCCCGGGGACGACGAACCCCCGGGCCACGCCGTGGCCCGGGGGTTCGTCGTGCGGACGTCAGTCGGTGGTGCCCGACGTCGGACCCGTGTCGGTGGCCGGCCGGCCGCCGCGGGTGCGGCGACGCGTCCGGTTCCGGCGACGGCGCTGGCCGTCGCCCTCGCCCGACGCCGTGCGCTCGCCGCCGGAGCCGTCCGACGGTCCGGCGTCGCGCCGCGCCGCCGTCGACCCCTCCGAGCGCGCCGGACGCGCGCCGCCCTGGCGGCCGCCGGAACGCTGTCCGCCCTGGCGGCCGGACCGCCCGGAGCGCGACCCACCGGCCCGCTTGCCGGTCTCGCCGAGGTCCTCGAGCTCCTCGGCGTCGAGGCCCGCCAGGTGCTGCGCCGACTTCGGCAGCCGGCCCTTGGTGCCCTCAGGGATGCCCAGGTCGGTGTACAGGTGCGGCGAGGTGGAGTAGGTCTCGACCGGCTCGGGGAAGCCGACGTCGAGGGCCTTGTCGATGAGCGACCAGCGCGGCACGTCGTCCCAGTCCACGAAGGTGACGGCGGTGCCGGCGTTGCCCGCGCGACCGGTGCGGCCCACGCGGTGCAGGTACGTGCGCTCGTCCTCGGGGCACTGGTAGTTGACGACGTGCGTCACGTCCTCGACGTCGATGCCGCGGGCGGCGACGTCGGTGGCGACCAGCACGTCGATCTTGCCGTTGCGGAACGCGCGCAGCGCCTGCTCGCGGGCGCCCTGACCGAGGTCGCCGTGGATGGCGCCCGCCGCGAACCCGCGGCTCTGCAGCTCGTCGGCGACCTTCGCGGCCGTGCGCTTGGTCCGCGCGAACACGATCGTGCGACCGCGGCCCTCCGCCTGGAGCAGGCGGGCCAGCACCTCGACCTTGTCGAGCGCGTGCGCCCGGTACACGACCTGCTTGATGTTCTTGACGGTCGCGCCCTCGTCGTCCGGCTCGGCGGCGCGGATGTGCGTGGGCTGCTTCATGTAGCGCCGCGCCATCGAGACCACGGCACCCGGCATCGTCGCGCTGAACAGCATCGTGTGCCGCTGCGCGGGCGTGCGGGCGAGGATCTTCTCGACGTCGGGCAGGAAGCCGAGGTCCAGCATCTCGTCCGCCTCGTCGAGCACGACCGTGCCCGCCCGCAGGAGCGTGAGGTGGCCCTGGTTCAGCAGGTCGATCATGCGCCCGGGGGTGCCGACGACGACGTCGACGCCCGCCTTGAGGGCCTCGATCTGCGGCTCGTAGGCGCGGCCGCCGTACACCTGCACGATGCGTACGGACCGGCGCGCGGACGCCGTCGCCAGGTCGTTCGCGACCTGGACGGCGAGCTCGCGCGTCGGCACGACGACGACGGCCTGGGGCTTGCCCGGTGCCACGAGCTGGTCGTAGCCGGGCTCACCCGGCGCGACCACACGGTGCAGCAGCGGGACGCCGAAGCCCAGCGTCTTGCCCGTACCGGTCTTGGCCTGGCCGATGATGTCGTGGCCGCTCATCGCCACCGGCAGCGTCATCGCCTGGATGGGGAACGGGTGGGTGATGCCACCGTCCTTGAGCGCGTCGACGATCTCGGGGCGGACACCGAAGTCCGCGAACGTCACGTTCTGCGCCTGGATGGCGGACGGGGAGGAGTAGTCGGGACCGGAGCCGACCGTGGGCTCGGGGTTGACGGTGGCCGCGCTCGCGGCCGAGGTGTCTGTGGTAGTCACTGGCGCCTTCATCTCTCGCGGCGCGGTGGGCCCTCGTGGCCCGGCGATCGCGCCTGGGTGCGGCAGCCGATCGTGGAAATCAGCGCGTGCCAGGGACCAGGGGCCCCGGCTGCGCATCCCGCGCGTGAGCCTCGGGGTGAGGCCGGGGCACGGGATCGGGGTCGGAACGTGACGACCGGGCAACCATGTACGTCAGTCATGGTACGCGCACGATGTTTCCGCGTGGTAAGCGAACCGCGACGAATTGCGCCGCAGTAACGAACGCCACGTTGGGGCGGTGGCGCGTGGCGGGAGGCGCGCGGTGCGTGCCGGCCCGCCACGCGGCGGGATCAGACCGCGCCGAAGCCGACCTTGCGCTGCTCCTCGGAGCCGATCTCGACATAGCCGATGGCGCTGCCGGGGATGATCACCTTGCGGCCACGGGAGTCGGTGAGCTCGAGCGGGTCGCCGCCCAGGGCCTTCTTGACGGCGGCCGCAACGGCGTCAGCGCTCTCTTCCGTCTCGACCGTGACCTCGCGCGGGAGGTTCTGCACACCGATGGTGACGTCCACGTTTACTCCAGTTCGGTCGGGGATTGCGCCGCGTGCCCGCTGGTACGGGAACCCGGCCAGACGATCCTAGTCACGCGGCACGACCGGCGGCCCGCCGTTTCGCCGTGAGCCGACAGGAGGATCGCCGGGCGCCCGGGGACCACCCGTGGGCGCAGGGGGACCTGCGTGGCACCATGGACGGCGTGGGCGGTCCGACCTCTCCCCGGCGCGCGGCGGTGACGCTCGGCGTGTGCCTCGCGCTGGGCCTCGGCGCCGGTGTGGCGGTCACGGTGTCGGCCGAGCCGGACGCCTCCGCCTCCGCGGTGGCGGGCATGGTCGAGGACAACCTCGGCGCGGGGGCTGCCGGGTCGGCCACGGCCGCCGGCGAGCCCGTCACCCGCAAGTCCGCCCCGCCGCCGCCCCGTGCGGCGACCGACGACCCCGACCCGACGGCGGACCCGGCCTCCGGCCTCCTCGACGAGCGGCCGGAGGTGCGCGAGAAGCTGTCCGGCCGCCTGCTCGTCGCCCGGGGGTCCCGGCCCGCCCCCGCCGCGGGCACGGGGAGGGGCACGGTCTGGCGGGTCCAGGTCGCCGTCGAGAAAGGGCTGCCGGTCGACCGGCAGGTCTTCGCCCGGGCGGTGCTGGACACCCTCAACGACCCGCGCGGGTGGAACGGGGCGGACGGCTCCACGTTCGCGTGGACGGACTCCGACCGCTACGACGTGCGCGTCGTGCTGGCGAGCCCCGGCACGACCGACGAGCTGTGCCTGCCGCTGGACACCATCGGCGAGCTGTCGTGCGGCGTCGAGGGGACGGCCGTGCTCAACTTCAGGCGCTGGGCCACGGGCTCGCGCGCCTGGGAGAACATCCGCCGGTACCGGCAGTACCTGGTCAACCACGAGGTGGGGCACGTCATCGGGCACCGGCACGACCTCTGCGCGGGCAAGGGCGAGCACGCGACCGTGATGGTGCAGCAGACCACCACGACGAGCGGGTGCGTCCCCGAGCCGTGGCCCGCGCCCGGCGCGCGCTGATCCGATACCTCGCGAAACGGACATCCCTCGCACACCCGCGCGGGGCCGCCAAGAGTGTCAGTGGCTCGTGATTCCATCGTCCGCGTGACACCGACCCCCACCCTCGCGCCACGGCTCGCGCCGCCCGGGCAGTCCTCCGGCGGTCCGGCCCCCGTGCGCCTCGACGAGAGCCAGGCGGCCGCCGTCGAGACGGCGCTCGCGCGGCGCGCGACCCTGGTGCTCGGGGCGCCGGGCTCCGGCCGCACGACCGTCGCGTGCGAGATCGCCGTGCGGGCGCTCGCGGGTGGCGCCCGCCCCGAGCGCGTGCTCGTCCTCGCCGCGTCGCGGCGCGCGGCCGCCCGCCTGCGCGACGAGGTCGCCGCCCGTGCCGGCCGGACGGTCGGCGCGCCGATGGTCCGGACGGCCTCCTCCGCGGCCTTCGCGGTGCTGCACCGGCGTGCGGCGGCCCTTGAGCTGCCTGCGCCGACCCTCGTCTCGGGGCCGGAGCAGGACCTCGTGCTGGCGGAGCTGCTCGCGGGGCACGTGGCGGGAGAGGGTCGCCCGCTCACGCTCCCCGCCGGGCTGCCGCAGGACTCGCTCGGGTTGCGCGGCCTGCGCCAGGAGCTGCGTGACCTGCTGATGCGCGCGGCCGAGCGCGGTCTCGGACCGGTCGAGCTCGACGAGCTGGGGCGGACGCACGAGCGCCCGGAGTGGGTCATGGCCGCCCAGCTCTACGAGGAGTACCTGGACACCATGGCGCTGCGTCTCGCGACACCGGACGCCGGGCCGCGGTACGACCCGGCCGTCGTGATCGACGAGGCGGCACAGGCCCTGCGCTCGTGGGAGGACGAGGTGCCGGGGGCGCCCCGGCCGGCGTGGGACCTCGTCGTGGTGGACGACTACCAGGAGGCGACGGCGGCGGCCGCACGCCTGCTGCACGTGCTCCACGGCGACGGCGCTCGCCTCGTGCTGCTGTCCGACCCGGACTCGGCCGTCCAGACGTTCCGTGGTGCCGCGCCGGGTCTCACCGGCCGCGCCGCCGCGCCCACCGGCGACTTCGGCGCGTTCGACGCCGAGACCGTGGTGCTCGGCGTCGCCTGGCGGCAGGAGCCCGAGCTGCGGGCCGTCACCCGCGCCGTGACCGACCGCATCCCGGTCTCGGCGAGCGCGGTGCACCGCCGGGCCGCGGCGCGGCCGGTGCAGGCGGCACCGACCCGGGAAGGACCGGCGCGGACGGACGGCGGGCCGACGCCGGAGCAGCCGCCCGCCGTCCAGGTCGCCGTGCTCGCGGGGGCCGCGCAGGAGGCGGCCTGGATCGCACGCGAGCTGCGTGCCGAGCACCTGCTGCACGGCACTCCCTGGGAACGGATGGCGGTGGTCGCGCGCAGCGGCACCCGGCTCAGCGCGCTGCGTCGTGAGCTCGTGTCGGCCTCCGTGCCCGTCGCGCTGCTGGGGTCGGACCTCCCGCTGCGTGACGAGCCGGCCGTGGCACCGCTGCTCGCGGCCGTCCGGACGTGCGCAGGCGCGCCACGGGGGAGCCTCGAGGCCCTCATCGCCGACGAGCTCGACGGCACGCCGCAGGCGCTCGACCCCGAGACGGCGGCCCTGCTGCTCGTCTCGCCGATCGGCGGGCTGGACGCCGTGGCCCTGCGCCGGCTGCGCCGTGCGCTGCGCGCGCAGGAGCTGTCCGCCGGTGGCGGGCGCACGTCGGACGCGCTGCTCGTCGAGGTGCTGGCCGACCCGGCCCGGGCCGCGCTGCTGCCCGCGCCGGTGCGCCGGGGCCCCCTCGCGGTCGCCCGTGTTCTGGCGGCTGGGCGTGACGCGGCCGCCCAGCCGGGGGCCACCGCGCAGACGGTGCTCTGGGCCGTGTGGGCCGCGACCGGCCTCGCCGAGCGCTGGAGCGCGGCCGCTCTGGCCGGCGGTCCCGCCGGCCTGCGCGCCGACCGGGACCTCGACGCCGTGCTGGCCCTGTTCCGCGCCGCCGAGACCTTCGTCGACCGGATGCCTGGCGCTCCGGTCGCCGCGTTCGTCGACTACCTCGCCTCGCAGGACCTGCCCGCGGACTCGCTCGCCGCGTCCGCCCAGGGCGCCGGTGCCGTCGAGGCGCTCACGCCCGCCGGAGCGGCGGGCCGTGAGTGGGACGTCGTGGTCGTGGCGGGCGTGCAGGACGGCGTCTGGCCGGACCTGCGCCTGCGGGACTCCCTGCTCGGCTCGCAGGCGCTGGTCGAGCTCGTCGCGGGCCGGTCGCAGGACGGTCGCGTCGTGGGCTCGGAAGCGCGGCGGCAGGTGCTCACCGACGAGCTGCGCGCCTTCGCGGTCGCGGTCTCGCGCGCCCGGCGGCGGCTGATGGTCACGGCGGTGGAGGACACCGAGGAGGCGCCGAGCGTCTTCTGCGACCTCGTCGCGCCGCGGAACGACGGCGGAGAAGGCCCTGACCCGCGCCGCGTCCCCGTCGGACCGCCCCTCGACCTGCGCGGCGTGGTGGCGGCCGCCCGGTCCGACCTCGTCCGTGCGTCGGTCGGGCAGGCGGGCCGCACGCCCGGCGACGGCGGTGGGCGGCCGGACGCCGCGGAGGCCACGGCTCCCGCGCACCCCGCCGCGGCGCTGCTGGCCGACCTGGCCGCCGCGGGCGTCGCCGAGGCCGACCCCACCACCTGGTACGGCGTGGCCGGTGTCTCGAGCGAGGTGCCGCTGTGGGGCGAGCGCGAGACCGTGACGGTCTCGCCGTCGAAGGTCGAGACCGTCACCACCTGCGCCCTGCGGTGGGCGTTCGAGGCCGCGGGCGGTACCGCCCCCGACGCCACCCATCAGACGCTGGGCACACTGCTGCACTCGATCGCCCAGACGCACCCGAAGGGTTCGCTCACGGACCTCCGGAGGGAGCTCGACCGGCGCTGGCCCGAGCTCGCCCTGCCCGACGGCTGGCCCTCGCGCCAGCTCCGCAAGCGCGCCGAGCGGATGGTCGAACGGCTGGCCGACTACCTCGCCGACTCTGGCGAGCCGTTGCTCGTCGAGGCCGACTTCGACCTGCGCGTCGGCAGGGCCAGGCTGCGCGGCCAGGTCGACCGGGTCGAGGGCGCGGGGGACGGCGCCGTGACCGTGACCGACCTCAAGACCGGCAAGACAGCCGCGAGCAAGGACAAGGCGGCAGAGAACCCGCAGCTCGGCGCCTACCAGCTCGCCGTCGAGGAGGGCGCGCTCGACCTGCCGGAGGGCACGGTCAGCAAGGGCGCGCACCTGGTGTACGTCGGTACGGACACCGTCTCGGCGAGCATCCGCAACCAGCCGGCGCTCGCCCCGGACGAGGACGGCGGGAGCTGGGCCCGCGACGCCGTCGAGGGAGCCGCCGACACCATGGCCGCCGCGCGGTTCGCCGCGCGCGCCAACGACCTGTGCGAGGTGTGCCCCGTGCGGCGCTCCTGCCCGTTGCAGCCCGAGGGCCGGAAGGTGGTCGAGTGACCGAGCCGGAGATCCGTCTGTCCGCACGCGCCATCGCCCGCCTGCTCGGGCGCCCCGAACCGACCGACGAGCAGGTCCGCGTCATCGAGTCGCCGCTCGAGCCCGCTCTCGTCGTCGCGGGGGCGGGGTCCGGCAAGACGGAGACGATGGCCGCGCGCGTCGTCTGGCTCATCGCCAACAAGCTCGTGCACCCGGAGCAGGTGCTCGGCCTGACGTTCACGCGCAAGGCGGCGGGCGAGCTCATGCAGCGCGTCCAGACGCGGCTCGCGCAGCTCAACCGGGCGCTCGGCGAGGAGTCGGGCGAGGCGCTCGCCGGCCTCGACCTGGACCGGCCGACGGTCGCCACCTACAACGCGTACGCGGCCTCTCTCGTGGCCGACCACGGCCTGCGCCTCGGCGTCGAGCCGAGTGCCCGGCTGCTGGGGCAGGCCGAGCAGTGGCAGCTCGCCTCGCAGGTCGTCGAGTCCTGGGACGAGGACCTCGGCACCGACAAGGCGGTCAGCACCGTCACGGCTGCGGTCGTCGCGCTGTCCGGTGCGCTGGGCGAGCACCTCGTGGACCCGGCGGAGGCGCGGGACCGGCTGACCGAGATGGTCGAGCACCTCGAGTCCCTGCCCCTCGGCCCGCGGCAGAAGAAGCGCACCAAGGACGTGGACAAGCTCATCGGGTCGGTCGCGGAGCGGGCCCGGTTCGTCGACCTGGTCGTCGAGTACCGGCGTCGCAAGCGCATCGCCGAGGCGCTCGACTTCGGCGACCAGGTCGCGTTCGCCGCGCAGCTGGCGCGCGAGGTGCCGCTCGTGGGGGCGGCGGAGCGTGCGCGGTTCGAGGTGGTGCTGCTGGACGAGTACCAGGACACCTCGTACGCCCAGGTCGAGCTGCTCTCCGGGTTGTTCGGCGGGGGGCACCCGGTGACCGCCGTCGGCGACCCGCACCAGTCGATCTACGGCTGGCGCGGGGCCTCGGCCGGCGGCCTCGCCCGGTTCCCCGAGCGGTTCCCGCACCGCGACGGCGCGCCGGCCGTCGTGCACTACCTGTCGACGTCCTGGCGCAACGACGCCGCCGTGCTCGCCGCGGCCAACGTCGTCTCCGGGCCTCTGCGCGCCGGGGCGGGAGCCGTCGAGGTGCCGCCGCTGGACCTGCGCCCGGGCGCGGGGACGGGCGTGGTGTCCGCGCACGTCACCGCGACCCTGGAGGAGGAGGCCGAGGCCGTCGCCGAGTGGGTCGCCGGGCGCTGGCGGTCGGGCGCGCACCCGGAGGGCCGGACGACGGCGGCCGTGCTGTGCCGGGCCCGCGCCCAGTTCCCCGCGCTCGAGGTGGCGCTGCGCCGGCGCGGGCTCCCCGTCGAGGTGGTGGGCCTCGGTGGCCTCCTCACCACGCCGGAGGTGGTCGACGTCGTCGCGCTGCTGCAGGCCGCGCACGACCCCTCCCGCGGCGACGCCCTGCTGCGCCTGCTCACCGGGCCGCGCCTCAACCTCGGCGCGGCCGACCTGCACGCCCTGGGCTCGTGGGCGGCGGACCTGGCGCGCCTCGACGACCCGCGCCGGTCCGGCGACGCGCCCGACCCCGCGCCGGGGCCCGACGCCGAGGACGACCCTCGTGTCGTCGAGGGCGACGTCACCGACCACCGCTCGATCATCGACGCGCTCGACGACCTGCCGCCGCTCGGCACGCCCGCCCGGGACGGACGGACGCTGTCGCCGGACGCGCACCGGCGGCTGTCCGCCCTGGCCCGCCTGCTGCGCGACCTGCGAGGGCTCACCTACCTCTCGCTGCCGGAGCTCGTCGTGCAGGCGGAGCGCGCGCTGGGCCTCGACGTGGAGTCCGCCACCGCGCTCGCCCTGACCGGCGCCGGGGTCGGGGGCGCCGTGAGCGACCGCGGCCGGGAGCACCTCGACGCGTTCCGCGACGTGGCGGCGTCGTTCGCGCAGTCGTCGGACACGGCGACGCTCGGCGCGTTCCTCGCGTGGCTCGGCGTCGCGGGCGAGCGCGAGCGCGGGCTCGACATGCCGGTCCACGAGCCCGACCCCGACGCCGTGCAGGTGATCACCGCGCACGCCGCCAAGGGCCTCGAATGGGACGTGGTGGCCGTCGCGGGGCTGGCCGACGGTGCGTTCCCCACGTGGGACAAGGGTGCGCGGTCGGGGGAGGCGTCGTCGGGGTGGCTGTCCGACCTCGGCGAGCTGCCGTACCACCTGCGCGGCGATGCCGACGACCTGCCACGGTTCGACTGGGAGCACGCCTCCGACACGAAGGACCTCGTCGCGCTGCGGGAGGAGTTCAGGGCCGCGTGCGGCGCGCACCGGCTCGCGGAGGAGCGCCGTCTGGCTTACGTGGCGTTCACGCGGGCGCGCCGGGAGCTCTTCCTCACGGCCTCCTGGTGGGGCACGGCGAGCCGGCCGCGCGGCCTGTCCCCGTTTCTCGCCGAGCTGGCCGACGCCGGGCTCGTCGGCACCGACCTGTGGGCACCGGTGCCGGAGCCGGACGCCGAGAACCCGCGCAACGCCGAGGAGGTCACGGGCCTCTGGCCCGCCCCGGACGAGGACGCGGGGGAGCGGACGACGCAGGCGGGTCCGCCGACCGCCCGCGAGGTCCTGCGCACGACCGCCGCCCGGGTGGACGAGGCCGCCGAGCTCCGGCTCGTGCGGCTCGCCGCGGCCGGCCTGCCTGCGGACGCGCTCACGGCGCCGCGCGGGAGCCTGACGGACGCGGCGGGGCACGATCTCGTCGACCTCGCGCGCATGCTGCTGGTCGAACGCGACCGCCACGCCGACCGGGAGGTCGCGTTCCCCGCGCACGTGTCGGCGTCGGGCCTGGTGCGCCTCGCCGCCGACCGGGAAGCCTTCGCGCTGCAGCTCCGCAGGCCCGTGCCGGTCCAGCCCACCGTGCACGCCCGCCGGGGCACGCGGTTCCATGAGTGGGTGGAGCAGTTCTTCACGTCGGCCACGCTGCTCGACGTCGACGACCTGCCCAGCGCCGAGGACGACGAGCTGCCCGAGGACACCGACCTCGACAAGCTCCGCGACACGTTCCTCGGCTCCGAGTGGGCGGCGCGCACGCCGGTCGCGGTCGAGGTCGACGTCGAGACGCCGGTGGCAGGCGTCATGCTGCGCTGCCGCATGGACGCCGTCTTCCGGGACCCGGAGCGAGGGCCGGACGCCGTCGTCGTCGTGGACTGGAAGACCGGCAGGGAACCCCTCGACGCCGCGGCGCGCTCCGCCCGCGAGGTGCAGCTCGCCGTGTACCGGCTCGCGTGGTCGCGCTGGACAGGTCTGCCGCTCGACCAGGTGAGCGCCGCGTTCTACTACGTCGGCTCGGACGCCACGGTGCGTCCCGAGCGGCTGCTCGACGAGCCCGAGCTGGAGGCCCTCATCCGCGGCGAGTGACGCATGGCGGGCGACCGCGGGGCCGCGCCCCCGCCGCACGGTCACGCCCGAGCCGGACCGCCCAGCCACTCCTCGATGAGGGCGCGCGCGATCGAGGCGCGGCCGGGCAGCTTCAGCCGGTCCTCCGCGACCGCGGCGCCGAGCTCGGCCCGCGTGAACCAGTCCGCCTCGGCGATCTCGTCCTCCTGCCGGACGAGGGCAGTGGTCGTGGCGCGTGCGCGGAAACCGACCATGAGCGACGCGGGCAGCGGCCAGGGCTGGCTGCCGCGGTACTCCACGGTCGCCGGGTCCACGACCACGCCGACCTCCTCCGCCGTCTCGCGCACCACCGCCTGCTCGTGGCTCTCGCCCGGCTCGACGAACCCCGCCAGCACCGACCGCCGGCCGGGGCCCCACTGCGGGCCGCGGGCCAGCAGCAGCCGGTCGTCCGCGTCGGTGATCGCCATGATCACGGCAGGGTCGGTGCGCGGGAAGTGGTGCGTGCCCTCGGCGGGGCAGACGCGCACCCAGCCGGCTTGCGCCACCTCGGTGGGCCTGCCGCAGCGCGGGCAGTGCATGTGGGTGGCGTGCCACTGCGCGAGCGCGACGGCCTCGACGGCGAGGCCCTGGTCCAGGTCGGGCACGTCGAGCGTGCGCAGGCCGGTCCAGTCGAGGTCGGGACCGGCGGCGGAGGCCGGCTCCTCGAGCACCGCGGCGAGGTACGCCGCGCCGTCGGCCTCACCGAGGAAGAGGTGGGTACGGACGGCGAGGTGCGCGACGTCGCCGGGCGTGAGCAGCGCGACGCGGGGACCGGTGGTGCCGACCGTGTCGCCGTCGAGCAGGAGCAGGCGGGTGGCGGGGTCCTTGAGGAGGTCGTCCACGAGGCGGGGGTCCGTGCGCCGGTGGGCGGCGCGGTCGTGGGCGGACCGGACGAACGGGAGGTCGAGAGGGTGCACCGCTCGACGGTAGCCGCCGCTTGCCGCGCCCGTCGTCGGTCGAAGACTTGTCTCACAAGACTTGTATTGCAAGTCTTGCTACGCAAGGTTATTGTCGGCGCATGAGCGAGGAGCGCATCGCCACCAATCTCCGCAAGGGAGTGCTCGAGTACTGCGTGCTCGCGCTGCTCTCCCAGGGCGAGAAGTACGGCCTCGAGCTGGCCGACGCCCTGACCTCGCGCGAGCTCATCGCCGGCGAGGGCAGCCTCTACCCGCTGCTCGCCCGCATGCGGGAGAACGGCCTGGTCGAGCCTCGTCGGGAGACGTCGGACTCCGGCCGCCCCCGGCGCTACTACGCCGTCACGGAGCACGGCAGGGAGCAGCTGGCCACGTTCACCCGCGTGTGGACGTCGCTCGGCGCCCAGGTCGACGCACTGCTGGAGGGATCACGATGACACCGGGCACCACGACCACGGAGGAGACCACGATGGCAACGGACACCGAGCGGTCCGACACCGAGCAGTCCTACGTGCGCGCCGTCGCCAAGCGCCTGCGGGTCCTCGCACCCGAGCAGCGCGCTGCCGTCCTCGACGACGTCCGGGCACACTTCGCCGACGCCGCCGAGGCCGGCCGCACCCCGGAGCAGGCTGTCGAGGGGCTCGGCGACCCCGCGACGTTCAGCCGCCGTGTGCAGGCGGAGCTCGGTCTCGATGCCGGCCGGACCGACCGGATCCGGCGCGTGCTGCAGTGGACGGCGGTCGGCACGGCGGTGTTCACCGCGATGTTCGAGACGTTCCTGTGGCCGGAGGGCGTGACCTTCGGGCTCCTCGTCCCCGACCGCGGGGACAGCTTCGCCGTCGTGCTGTGGAGCCTCGTCCCGGCCCTGGTCACCGCACTGCCGCTGGTCGTGCCCGTCCGTGCGCGCACGGCGACCGCCGTCGTGGTGGTGTCCGTGCTCACGATCCTCGCCCTCGCGGCGCAGATGACCCTCGTGCCGACGGCGATGCTCGCCTGGGCCGCGCTGGTCGTCCCGGTCGCCGCGCGTCACGGCCGGCCGGCGCCCGCCTGGCGCATCACCGGGGGTGCCCTGCTCGTGCTGCCCGGCGTCCTGATGGTGGTGGGTGCGCTCGCGGGGAGCTGGAGCCTGGAGGCGGGCGCCGTGGCGTACATCGCAGCCCTGCTCGGACTCGGCCTGCTGATCACCGTGGGCCGGAGCTGGACGGGCGCCGTTGTGGCAGCCGTCGGAGCGGGTGTGCTCGTCTGGGCCACGCTCGACCTGGGGATGCTGGTCCTCGCCGTCTGGTGGGCCGGGGGTCTGTTCCTCACCATCGGGCTCTCCCACGCGCTCGCCCACGCGGACCCGCGACGGGCGGACCGGGTCTAGCGGGCAGGGCCGCCCACGGCGCGGTCCGGACACACCCCGGTCCTGGTCCGTGGCACCGCCGGTGCTGCAATACGGTGTGCACGTGTCCCGCACGCCCCTCGCTCTCGCCGCCCTCTCCACCGCCGCCGTCCCCGGCCTCGACGCCCAGTCGGTGCGCGTCGGAGAGCTCGCGGGTGACTACGACGTCGCCGTCGTGACCGGTCAGGACGGACAGGAGTGGGTGGTGCGCGCGCCGCGGACCACGGTGGCCGGTGCCGCCCTCGAGGCGGAGATCGAGCTCCTCGACGCCCTGCGGCTCTACATCGACACGGGCGTGCTGCCGTTCGTCGTGCCGCAGGTCGCCGGCTACGCGCTGCTGCCGGAAGGCGGCCGCGCCGTCGTGCACCGGCGGATCATCGGGACCACGCTCGACGTCGAGGCGCTGGAGCCCGGCCCCGGCCTCGCGGCCGACCTCGGCCGCGCGATCGCGGCCGTCCACGAGCTGCCGACGTCGGTGGTCGAGACCTGCGGGCTGCCGAGCTACACCGCGTCCGAGTACCGCGAGCGCCGCCTCACCGAGGTGGACGAGGCGGCGCGGACGGGGCGCGTGCCCCCGACGCTGCTGCGGCGCTGGGAGACGGCGCTCGAGGACGTGTCGTTGTGGCGGTTCCGGCCCGTGGTGGTGCACGGCGACCTGGCGCCCGACCAGCTGCTCGTGGACCGGCAGCGGGTGGTGGCGGTCTCGGGGTGGTCCGAGGCCCGGGTGGCCGACCCTGCGGACGACCTCGCGTGGCTGCTCGCGGCGGCGCCGCTGGAGGCGGTGGACTCGATCATGGAGGCCTACCAGCTGCGCCGCACGGAGCTGAGCGACCCGCGGCTGGCCGAGCGCGCGATGCTCGTGGGGGAGCTGGCCCTGGCGCGGTGGCTCCTGCACGGGGTGCGCCACCGGCTGCCCGAGGTCGTCGAGGACGCGACGTCGATGCTCCAGGACCTGGACGAGGCGACGGCCGACCAGGGGTGAGCAGGGTGTGCGGCAGGGCCGCTCAGGCGGCGAGCGCCTTCTTCACGTCCGCGAGGGACGGGTTGGTGGCGGCGGAGCCGTCCGGGTAGACCACGGTGGGCACGGTCTGGTTGCCGCCGTTGACCTGCTCGACGAACGCCGCGGCCTCGGGGTGCTCCTCGATGTCCACGACCGAGTACCCGATGCCCTCGGAGTCGAGCTGCGTGCGCAGCCTGCGGCAGTACCCGCACCAGGCGGTCGAGTACATCAGCACGGTGCCTGCGGCGGGTACGGGCGAGGTCGCCTCGGACATCGCTCCTCCTTCTGGTCGTGTCAGTGGTTCCTGCGAGAATCGCAGACGATGCTCACCCAGACCAACTCCGTCGGTCCGGACGCCCCGGGACCGAGGACTCCTGACGCGATCCTGTCCGCGCTCGATCCCGAGCAGCGCGAGGTGGCGCTCGCGCTCACGGGGCCGGTCGTCGTGCTCGCGGGCGCGGGCACGGGCAAGACGCGCGCCATCACGCACCGGATCGCGTACGGCGTCCGCGTGGGGGCGTACAAGCCGACCAGCCTGCTCGCCGTGACGTTCACCGCCCGGGCGGCGGGGGAGATGCGGACGCGGCTGCGCGGGCTCGGGGTGCAGGGCGTGCAGGCGCGGACGTTCCACGCGGCGGCCCTGCGCCAGCTCAGCTACTTCTGGCCGCGCGTGGTGGGCGGGGCGCCCCCGCGCCTGCAGGAGCACAAGGCGCAGCTCGTGGCGGAGGCGGCGCGGCGGCTGGGCCTGTCGGTCGACCGCGTGGCGGTGCGCGACCTGAGCAGCGAGGTCGAGTGGGCCAAGGTGTCGCTGGTCGCTGCCGACGACTACGAGAAGGCGACGGCGCTGACCGGCCGCCTGGCGCCGTCGGGCTACGACGCGCAGGAGGTGTCGCGGCTCATCACCGCGTACGAGGACGTCAAGACGGAGCGCGGCGTCATCGACTTCGAGGACGTGCTCCTCATGCTGGCGGACATGCTGAACAGCCACCCGGCGGTGGCCGACGAGGTGCGGTCGCAGTACCGGCACTTCGTGGTCGACGAGTACCAGGACGTCTCGCCGCTCCAGCAGTTCCTGCTCGACCAGTGGCTCGGCGGGCGCAAGGAGCTGTGCGTGGTGGGTGACCCGTCGCAGACCATCTACTCGTTCACGGGCGCGACGCCGCGCCATCTGCTGGAGTTCCGGCGTACCTACCCCGACGCGCAGGAGATCCGGCTGGTGCGGGACTACCGCTCCACGCCGCAGGTGGTGCACCTGGCGAACTCCGTGCTGCGGCGGGCGGGTCGCGAGGGCGGGGCGCACCAGGCGCTCGAGCTGATCGCGCAGCGTGAGGCGGGCCCGCCGGTCACGTTCCAGGCGTACGACGACGACGAGGCGGAGGCGAAGGGCGTGGCGACCCGGGCGGCGCGGCTCATCGCGTCGGGAAAGGTGCGCCCCAGCGAGATCGCGGTGCTCTACCGCACGAACGCGCAGTCGGAGGCGTTCGAGGCCGCGTTCGCCGACGCGGGGGTCGGGTACCAGGTGCGCGGTGGTGACCGGTTCTTCCAGCGCAAGGAGGTCCGGGACGCGATGGTGCTGCTGCGCGGCGCCGCCCGGTCGGCCGACCCGCAGCTGTCGATGCCGGACCAGGTGCGAGACATCCTCGCGGCGGCGGGCTGGGCCGACCAGGCTCCCGCGGCGCGTGGCGCGGCGCGCGAGCGGTGGGACGCGATGCAGGCGCTCGTCACGCTCGCGGACGACCTTGCCGCGTCGGCACCGCCGGACGCTCCCGCGACGGTCGCGGGCCTCGTGGCAGAGCTCGACGAGCGGGCCGCGGCACAGCACGCGCCGACGGTCGAGGGCGTCACGCTCGCGTCGCTGCACGCGGCGAAGGGGCTGGAGTGGGACGCGGTCTTCCTGGCAGGGATGAGCGAGGGCCTCGTGCCGATCTCGCTCGCCGAGACCGACGCGGCGGTGCACGAGGAGCGGCGGCTGCTGTACGTGGGCATCACGCGGGCCCGGGTGCATCTCGAGCTGTCCTACGCGCGCAGCCGGAACCCCGGTGGGCGTGCGACGCGCAAGCGGACCCGGTTCCTCGACGGGTTGTGGCCGGAGGACCGGCGCGCGCCGCGGACCCGCACGGCCTCCCGCAGCCCGGGGCACGTCGAGCTGACGGACGAGCGCGACGTCGCGCTGTACGAGGCGCTGCGCGACTGGCGGCTCGAGGTGGCGCGGGAGACCGACAAGCCGGCGTACACGGTGCTCACCGACTCGACGCTCGCCGCCATCGCCGAGACGCGTCCTTCGGGCACGGCCGAACTCGCTCGCGTGAACGGGATCGGCCCGGCCAAGATCGACCGGTACGGCGCCACGATCCTTGCGATCGTGGCGGCTGCGGGGAGCTTCTGAGGGAGGTTTCGCGGCCTTCGAGACGGTCCGCGAAAATCTTCTCGAGAAAGTTCGGAAAAAGAGTTGGCCCCCCGCAGCGGCCCGGCATAGTGTTCAGATGTCCCTGACAGCAGTGGGCGGGATCGAGAGGTCCGGCCCGGATTCGAGTGAGGAGGTGGGTGTCTTGGAGATGAACCAGATTTCGCAGACAGATCTGTACCTGAGCGGTCGTGTGCTCGGTTGCGAGCCCGCGCCGGCTAACGGCACAGCTCTGTCCTTCCGCGTGCGCACTCACCGTGGAGGCGTCAAGCCGTCCGCTCTCGCAGCACTCGACTCCGTGTGTCCAGGGGATTCTCCGGTTCAGTAGACCGAAGAGTTCCAGGCCGCGGAGTCCACCAGGACCCGCGGCCTACTTTTTTGCCCGGAGACCCGGCCCGTCGAGGCCGGCCCAGGCCGGAGCCGTAGCCCGGGGTCCTGTTCCACCCGACGTTCACCGACGACGTTCATCACCACAGGACACAGGAGACAACCGTGCGCCTCACTGCGCTCCTCGACACTCTTCCCCAGGGCGGCTCGGGGCCCTGGGACCCGCCTCAACTGCCCGCCACGAGCGGGACCGGTTCGGACTCGGCGGAGTTCAACCGACTCATGGACACGCTGCTGCCGTGTCGTACCAACGACCCGGAGCTGTGGTTCGCCGAGCACAGCGCGCAGGTCGAGCAGGCCAAGGCGCTCTGCCGCACCTGCCCCCTCATCGAGGGCTGCCTCGCCGGCGCCCTCGAGCGCCACGAGCCCTGGGGCGTCTGGGGCGGCGAGGTCTTCGTCGACGGTGTCGTGGTGGCCCGCAAGCGGGGTCGTGGCCGGCCGCGCAAGTCGGAGAACGTCGCCGCGGCCTGACGCCTGACCGGCCCGGGCCCGCCGTACCCGCGGCGGGCCTAGGCCGGCAGGTCGACGCACCCGCACCGCGGGTGCGGACCCGTCGGGTGGACACGGGGCAGCCCCGCCGGGAGAGAGATCTCCAGGCACGCACCGACGGCCGCGGGCCGGTGCCCGTCCAGCAGGGCGAGCACCTGGGCCGCGGCCGTCGCTGCTGCCACGGCGGCGAGCGTCGCCTCGTGCGTCGGCTCGGCCGTCGTGCGCAGCTGCGCGGCCAGCGCGGGCCACCGGGCGTCCGCGTCCGCGTGCGCCAGGTCCACGCACCCCACGCACGCCGACCGCCCGGGCAGCACGAGCGGGCCCACCACCATGTCGGCCTCGCGCACCACCACGGGCAGGTGCGGCACCCCGAGACCGAGCAGCCGGCGGTACCGTGCCGGGTGCGCGGCGTGCGGCTCCACCACCACGACGACGTCGAGCCCGCCGGGGTCGCTCACCTCGTCGGTCCGGATCTCAGCCCGCGGCGACCGCTCCGCCAGCAGCGCGCGCACCGCGTCGTGCCGCGCCCTCCCGACGTCCGCCGGACGCAGCCCGCCCAGGCCCACGTCCGTGACCTGTACCGGCTGCGGGTCGTCCAGCAGCAGGCGCCCCACGCCCGCGGTCGCGAGCAGCTGGGCGATGCCGGTGCCCACGCGTCCGAGACCCAGGATCCCCACCGACCGCCGCGCGCGGTCCGCCAGGGTGACCAGGCCGGCGCCGTCGGCGCGCAGCATGCCGAGCACCGTCGCGTCGGCCGCGCCGTCCGCCACCGCGGTCACGGCACCCACCGTGCCGGGCGCGGGCACGAGCACGCCCGCCCGGACGAGCGCCGTCATGATCTCGTCGCGGCGCTCGGCCCGGACACCGCACCGGGCGGCCGCCTGCTCCACGCCCACGTGCCGCCGCTCGGCGATCTCGCCGAGCCACCGCTCCTCGTCCGGAGTCAGCCCGGACAGCACGAACGACCACCGCGGGTCCGACCCGCACTGCACCTCGCCGCCGCCCCGGCTGAGCACCGGCGTGCCGGGCCGGAGGCGGAGCGGGGGAGGGCGTCGCATGCCGTCAACGATGCCCGACGCCGCGGACCACGCCGGGCTGTCGTCCACAGGGCCAGAGGTGCCGGGTGCCGGTGTCTTCCCGAAGAGGGTGGAATGCACCGCGCGGTCCCCGAGTTCCCGAGTGCGCCCAGAGCCGAAAGCCCGGCGCGCTCCTTGCCCGGCCGGTTACGGTGACCCTATGAGCGACCAGCACCAGCCCGGCGATACCCCCCAGTCGTGGGAGGACATGCTGCGCTCCATGCTCGGCGACGGCGCGGACGACGTCATGGCGGAGATGCGCGCACGCGGCATCGATCCGACCGCTCTCGGCGGCCCACCGGATCCGATGATGATGCAGTACGCCCTCGCCCAGGTGCAGAAGATGCTCTCGGCCGAGGGCGCGGGCCCGGTCAACGCGGACGTCGCGCACGACGTCGCGCGCCAGGTCGCCGTGAGCGAGGGCGACCCGTCGCTCACCGGCAAGCAGGCCAAGGACGCGACGGACGCGCTCGCGGTGGCCGAGCTGTGGCTCGACGCCGTCACGGACCTCCCGCCCGCCGGCGGGACACGCCGCGCGTGGAACCGGTCCGAGTGGGTCGAGGCCACGCTGCCCGTGTGGAACGAGCTCGCCGCCCCCGTCGCGGCCTCGGTGTCCGAGGCCCTCGCCACGGTCCTGCGTGACCAGCTCCCCGAGGGCGTCGACGACGGCGAGGCCGTGCCCGGCATGCCAGCGGGCGTGCTGCACGGGCTCGGCGGCATCATCGACCCCACCCAGATGATGCGGCGCCTCGGCTCGGCGGTGTTCGGCATGCAGGTCGGCCAGGCGGCCGGCACGCTCTCACGCGAGGTGTTCGGCGCCACCGACGTCGGCCTGCCGCTGCTCGACAGCCCCGACACGGTGCTGCTGCCCACGAACGTCGCGAAGTTCGCCGAGGGCCTCGACGCGCCGATCGAGGAGGTCCGGCAGTTCCTCGCGGTCCGTGAGGCGGCGCACGCGCGGCTGTTCACGCACGTGCCGTGGCTGCGCTCGCACCTGCTCTCCATCGTGGAGCGCTACGCGCGCGGCATCACCATCGACCTCGACGCGCTCGAGGCGCAGGTGCGCGACATCGACCTGTCCGACTCCGACGCCCTGCGCAGCGCGCTCTCGGGCGGCGTGTTCGGGCTGCAGAACACCGACGAGCAGAAGGCGGTGCTGCTCAACCTCGAGACCACCCTCGCGCTCGTGGAGGGCTGGGTCGACGAGGTGACCGCCGTCGCCACCCTGCCGCACCTGCCGCACGCGGTCCCGCTGCGCGAGATGATCCGGCGCCGCCGGGCTGCGGGCGGCCCGGCCGAGCAGACGTTCTCGACGCTCGTCGGGCTCGAGCTGCGTCCGCGCCGGTCGCGCGACGCGGCGACGCTGTTCGCGATCGTGTCCCGCGCGCAGGGACCCGCCGGCCGTGACGCGATCTGGGACCACCCCGACCTGCTGCCCGGCACCCTCGACCTGGACGACCCGTCGGGTTACCTCGTGCGCCGCGAGGCCGCCGAGGCGGAGCACGCCGACGTCGACGCCGCGCTCAAGGAGATCTTCGGCAGCGCGGAGGACGACGAGGCGCCGGCCGACCGACCGGACGCCGGTGAGCCGAACGGGCCGGAGCAGGCCGCGGACGAGGCGACGACGGAGGCCGACGACCCCACGGACGAGGACACCGGCCCGCGCTGATCCTGCCGGCCCGGATGTCCGCCGCGACCAGGCGGTTCGGCTCGGCTCCGGGCCCTGGGGCGTGTCCGACCGCCTGATCGAGGCGGACATCGGTGCTCCGCGCGCCAACGCGGCGCGCCGAGAAAACCCTGGACAGGGTACGGCGGTCGTCGGCTACCTTCGGTGCCGATGGACGTCAGACAGAGCTGAGACGACCCGGCGAGCGTGCGCTCCCCGGGCGCACAGCCCTGCCTGCCCTCCGTCGAAAGCGAACGCTCGTGCCTCACCCCGCACCCGCGCGCCGGGATGCCCGGCTCGTCCTCAGCCTGTCCCTCGCGTCCCTGTCCGGGGGCCTCTTCCTGCCCCTGTCGCTGGTCTACTTCACCGTCCTGACCGATATCCCGCTGCCGGTCCTCGGCGCCGTCGTGAGCGCCGCCGTGCTGGTCGGGCTCCCGCTGCCGCTCGTCGCAGGGGTGCTCGTGGCGCGGTGGTCCGCGCAGCCCGTCGTCGTCCTGGGCCTCGCGCTGCAGAGTGCCGCGTACGCGGGCTTCGTCGTGGTCCGCGAGCCCGCCGAGATCCTGCTCGCCTCGTCGGTCATGGTCGTGGGCGGGCGGCTCTTCTGGTCCGCCGTGTTCACGTTCCTGGCCGACCACGCCGAGACGCAGAGCACGCTCTCGACGGAGCAGTGGTTCGGCCGGCTCAACGCGGTGCGGACCGTCGGGATCGTCGTCGGCGGGCTCGTCACCGGTGGCGTCGTCTCGGCCGGGACGCAGGACGCGTACGTGGCGCTCGCGTGGGCGGCCTGCGGGTGCTCGGCGGGCGCGGCGGTCCTGCTGCTCGGCCGGGCGGGAGCGGGCCGCCGTCCGGCTCCGGCGCCGGACGGCCGCCCCGGCGTCCTCGCGCCGGTCCTGCGGGACGCGGGCTTTCTCCGGTTCCTGGGCCTGAACAGCGTGCTCGCCCTGGCGACCCTGTTCCTCGGGCTCGCGCTGCCCACGGTCGTCCGCACCACGCTGTCGGCCCCGGGCTGGGTGACCGCCGTGCTCCTCGTCACCAACGCGCTCCTCGTCGCCGTGCTCTCGGCGCGCGGCGCACGCCTCACCGTCCGCGTCGCGAAGGTCCGCGTCGTCGGTCGTGCCGCGCTGCTGTGGTGCGCGGCGTTCGGCGTGATCGCGGTGGCGGTGACCCTGCCGCGGACGCCTGCCGTCGCGGTGCTGCTGCTCGGTGTCGTGCTGCTGAGCGTCGCGGAGGTGCTTCACGCGCCCTCCTCCGCCGCGCTCGTGGACGAGCTGGCCGGCGAGGCGCGGGGCAGCTACCTGGCGGTCTTCCAGTACTCGTTCGTCGCCGCCGAGCTCGTGGGGCCGGTCATGTTCACGGCCTTGTTCGACGTCGCGGCCGCGCTCCCGTTCGCCGTCGTCGGGCTGTGCTGCGCGATGGTGGCGGCAGTCCTGCACCGGGCGGGACCGGGCCGCCGGAGCTAGTCGCGCTCGTCGTCGGGCACCGCACCGCGGTCGTCCTGCGCGTGCGAGGCGCCCTCGAGGAACCCGCGCGCCCGGTCCGTCCTCGGGTACACCTCGAGGATCTTCCAGAAGTCCGGCCCGTGACCCGCGTGCAGCAGGTGCGCCAGCTCGTGCAGCAGCACGTAGTCGAGCACCCACGACGGCATGCCCTGCACCCGGGTGGAGATGCGGATCGACCCGTCCAGCAGCGTGCACGACCCCCAGCGCCGGCCCTGGTTCGTCGACCAGCGCACGCTGGAGGGCCTCGCCCGGCCGTCGAGGTACTTGGCCGACAGCTCGGTGGCGCGCTCCATGAGCTCCTGGTCGGACGGCCGGCGGCGGCGTTCCTTGTCCTCGAGCCGAGCCACCATCTTGGCCACCCACTCCCGTTCCTGTGCCCGAGAGAAGCGCGCAGGAATGGCGACGATGGTTCGTCCACCGTCGCGATAGGCGCTCACCGTGGCGGTGCGACGACGGCTCCGGCGCACCTCCACGGACGTCAGGGCGTCGTGGGCCACAGGACGACCGTAGCGTGTTATCGGCGTCACGTGGGATAGAACACACCGTTCAAGTGGAAATTCTTTGCCCGACGGCGTAGTGGTGTCCTCATGCGCACCGCGCTCGCTTGCGGATACACGGAACGGCCAGCCGCGTGCGGAATGATGGGGCGGTGACCGAGATGCATGACCGTCAGCCCGCCCCGCCGCCCGAGCCTGCTCCCCTCGAGGACCCGGCGCCCCCGGTCGCGCCCGTCACACGCCGTACCGTGACGCTCGGGGTGTCCATGCTGGCCACGGCCGTGCTGGCCGCGGTGGCGCTGGTCGTGCCGACGCCGTACGCCATGCGCTCGCCGGGGCCGACGGAGGACACGCTCGCGCAGGGCCTCATCCAGATCGAGGGGGCCCGCACCTACGACTCGACGGGCGAGCTGCGCCTGACGACGGTGTCGGTGCTGGGCGGCCCGGGCTACCCGATGACGGCGGGCCAGGTGATCCAGGGCTGGCTCGACCCGCGCCGCTCGGTGCTGCCGGTCGAGGCGATCTTTCCCGAGACCACGACGAAGGAGCAGCAGCAGGAGGTCAGCCAGGCCGAGATGGTCTCGTCGCAGGAGTCCGCGACGGCCGCCGCGCTCACCGAGCTGGGCTACGAGGTGCCCGCGGTGCTCGACGTCGCGGGGACGGAGGAGGGCTCCGGCGCGCACGGGAAGCTCGAGGAGGGCGACGTCATCACCGCGTTCCAGGGCGAGGACGTCGGCACGTACGCGGACCTCATCGACGGCCTCGCCGAGACGGAGCCCGGTGCCACGGTGACCCTCGGCGTCCGGCGCGGCGACCGCGAGCTCGACGTCGACATCCGGACCACCGGCAACGGCGAGCGAGCGGTGCTCGGCGTCTTCATCGACCCGCGCTACGAGTTTCCCGTCGACGTCTCGATCGAGATCGAGAACATCGGCGGGCCGAGTGCCGGGACGATGTTCGCGCTCGGCATCATCGACAAGCTCACCGACGACGACGAGGTCAACGGCAAGGTCATCGCGGGGACAGGGACGATGAGCCCCGAGGGCACGGTCGGCCCCATCGGCGGGATCGAGCAGAAGCTGTACGGCGCGGCGCGCGACGGCGCCGCGTGGTTCCTCGCACCCGAGGCCAACTGCGAGCAGGTGATCGGCAACGTGCCCGACGGGCTGCACGTGGTCCGGGTGGCCACGCTCGCCGAGGCCCGCCACGCCATGGAGCAGATCGGTCGCGACGAGGGGGAGAGCCTGCCGACCTGCCCGTGACTTACCGGCTCTCCTGACCGACCTGTTGATGACCGTGTGTTGCACATCCGGATGTGGGAACCTTGTCGGGAACCACGAGCACCCGCCGGCCGTTCCACCGAGGTACGGCCCAACCATTGATGACGTGAGGTAACGCAGAAGTGTCCTTCGCCGCAGCACCTCGCCGCCCTTCGGGCGGCGCCCCCCGAGCCCGACGACGCAGTCCGCTGGGGATGGCGGTCGTAGCGGTCGCGGTCGTGATCGCAGCCCTGCTCCTCCTCGCCCAGTTCTGGACCGAGGTGATGTGGTTCAACCAGATCGGCTTCGCCCGGGTCATCTGGACCGAGTGGGGCATGCGGGCGGCCCTGTTCGTCGCCGGCTTCCTGGTCATGGGCGGGGCGGTGTTCTGGTCGTTCACCGCCGCGTACCGCTCGCGCCCGATCTACGCCCCGAGCACGCCGGAGCAGGCGACGCTCGACCAGTACCGCGAGGCCGTCGAGCCGCTGCGCCGCGTCGTGATGATCGCGGGCCCGGTGCTGGTCGGCTTCTTCGCCGGTGTCGCGGCGTCGGCCCAGTGGCGCACCGTCCTCCTGGCGTTCAACGGCGAGCCGTTCGGCGAGGGCGACCCCGAGTTCGGCATCGACCTCGGCTTCTTCGTCTTCACCCTGCCCGCCCTGCGGTTCGGCGTCGGGTTCCTCATCTCCGTGGTGGTCATCGCGGGCATCGCCGGCGTCATCACGCACTACCTGTACGGCGGGCTGCGGGTCGGCCCGGCCGCCGCGGGCCCCCGCACGACGTCCGCGGCGCGCGTGCACCTCGCCGTCCTCGGCGCGGTGCTGCTGCTCCTGGTCGGCGCCAACTACTGGCTCGACCGCTACTCGATCCTGACCAACGCGGGTGATCGGTTCGACGGGGCGTCCTACGCCGACGTGCACGCCGTGATCCCGGCCAAGGGGATCCTCACGGTCGTGGCGATCTTCGTGGCCCTGCTGTTCGTCGTGACGGCGTTCCGCGGCGACTGGCGTCTGCCCGCGATCGGCGTGGGGCTCATGGTCGTCTCGGCCATCGCGATCGGCGGCATCTACCCGGCCGTCGTGCAGCGGTTCCAGGTGAACCCGAACGCGCAGGAGCTCGAGGCCGAGTACATCCAGCGCAACATCGACTCGACGCTCTCGGCCTTCGGTATCGAGGACGTCGAGAAGGAGCAGTACGACGCGACGACGGAGGCCGAGGAGGGCGCGCTGCGCGAGGACGCGGCGACCGCCGCCTCGATCCGCCTGCTGGACCCGCAGATCGTGTCGCCGTCGTTCCGCCAGCTCCAGCAGAACAAGCAGTACTACAACTTCAACGACTCCCTCTCGGTCGACAAGTACGAGATCGACGGCGAGAAGCGCGACACCGTGATCGCGGTGCGCGAGCTCAACCTGGACGGCCTGGGGCAGGACCAGCGCAACTGGGTCAACGACCACACCGTGTTCACGCACGGCTACGGCGTCGTCGCCGCGTTCGGCAACCAGCCGGGGCCGGACGGGCGCCCGGCGTTCTTCGAGGGCGGCATCCCGTCGCAGGGCGCGATCAGCGACCTCGAGGACGGCTACGAGCCGCGCATCTACTTCAGCCCGAGCACCCAGACGTACTCCATCGTGGGCGCGCCCGAGGGGACGGCGCCGTGGGAGCTGGACTACCAGGCCGACGACGCGGACGACGGCGGGCAGGTCAACACCACGTTCACGGGCGACGCCGGGCCGCGCATCGGGTCGTTCGGCAGCAAGCTGCTGTTCGCGCTGAAGTTCGGCGAGGAGCAGATCCTGTTCTCCGACCGCGTCACGAGCGAGTCGCAGATCCTCTACGACCGTGACCCGCAGCAGCGCGTCAGCAAGGTCGCGCCGTGGCTCACGCTCGACAACCGGGTCTACCCGGCCGTGGTCGACGGGCGCGTGAAGTGGATCGTCGATGCGTACACGACGAGCGACGCCGTGCCGTACTCGACCTCCACGCCCCTCGACGAGGCGGTCGCGGACACCCTCACGCAGCAGCAGGGTGGAGCGATCATCCTGCCGGAGGAGGTCAACTACATCCGCAACTCGGTCAAGGCGACCGTCGACGCGTACGACGGCACGGTGACGCTGTACGCGTGGGACACCGAGGACCCCGTGCTCGCGGCATGGCAGCAGATCTTCCCCGCGTCGATCGTGCCGGCGAGCGAGATGAGCGAGGACCTCCTCGCCCACGTGCGCTACCCCGAGGACCTCTTCAAGGTCCAGCGTCAGGTGCTCGGCACGTACCACGTCACCGACCCGAGCAGCTTCTACTCGAGCGAGGACCGCTGGGTGACGCCGCAGGACCCGGTGGCCTCGAACGGCCTGCAGCCGCCGTACTACCTCACGATGCAGATGCCCGGGACCGATGACCCCGCATTCATGCTGTACTCGACCTATATCCCGGCGTCCGTCGGCTCGGGGCAGCGCCAGATCCTCACGGGCTACCTGGCCGCGAATGGCGATGCGGGCGATGACTACGGGAAGCTCACCCTGCTC
>DATGOB010000167.1:0-6408 GCA_036010205.1 Promicromonospora sp.
GCCAGGGCCGAGGCGGAGCTGGCCGGGCAGCTGCGGCTGACACCGTTCTTCTTCGACGTGCTGCACGCCGACGGTCGCGACCTCGTCGACGACCCGCTGCGCGACCGCCTCGCCGTCCTCGACGAGGTCGCCGCTCCGCACACGGTGCGCCGTCTGGTCACGGCGGACGCCGACGAGGCCGCGGAGTTCTTCGCCGGCGCGCTGCGCGAGGGTCAGGAGGGCGTGGTGGTCAAGACCCTCGACGCCCCCTACGCAGCCGGACGCCGGGGCGCGGGCTGGGTCAAGGTCAAGCCGCGCCAGACGCTCGACCTCGTCGTGCTCGCGGTCGAGCGCGGCTCGGGGCGACGGGAGGGGTGGCTCTCCAACATCCATCTCGGAGCGCGCAACCCGCAGGGCGGCTTCACGATGCTGGGCAAGACGTTCAAGGGCATGACCGACGAGACGCTCGAGTGGCAGACCCGGCGGTTCCGCGAGCTCGAGGTCGAGGACGACGGCTGGGTCGTGACCGTCCGCCCGGAGCAGGTCGTGGAGATCGCGTTCGACGGCCTCCAGCGCTCGACCCGTTACCCGGGCGGGCTCGCGCTCCGTTTCGCGCGCGTGCTGCGCTACCGCGACGACAAGAGCGCCGCCGAGGCCGACACCATCGACACGTTGCGGCTCCTCGCGGGCTTCTGAGCGCGACCCTCCCTCAACGGTGTCACCGGGAGTGGACAACTCTCACGGACAGTGACGCGCCCGCGGGAGCACCGGGCTGCCGCCGCGCCGCAGAGCCGCCGGCTTGCCCCCGCGCGCGTCACGGACGGTAGACAACGCCCACGTCGCGTGACACACCCGCGGGCGAACCCGGGCCGGGCCGCCCGACGCGGGCCTCTTGTCCCCGACGTGTCACGAAGAGTAGACAACACCCACGGAGCATGACACCCGCGCGAGCGCACCCGCCGCCGAGCCGCCTCCGCGCGAGCGCCACCCGCCGCCGAGCCGCCCCCGCGCGGGCCCTCTCCCGAACGCGTCACGGACAGTGGACAACGCCCACGAAGGGTGACGGGTTGGCGCACGGCCGCGCTGCCCCTAGAGCCGGGCAGCGTCCCGCAGGCGGCGGGCGTACGGGTGCTGCGGGTTCTCCAGGACCGTCGACGCCGGGCCGTGCTCGACGACCCGGCCGTGCTGCAGCACCGCGATCTCGTCGCTCATGTGCAACGCCACGCCGAGGTCGTGGGTGATGAGGAGGTAGGCGAGATCCCGCTCGCGCTGCAGGCGGTCGAGGAGGTCGAGCACCTGGGCCTGGACGGAGACGTCGAGCGCCGACACGGGCTCGTCGAGGACCAGCACGCGTGGGTCGGCCGCGAGTGCCCGCGCGATCGAGACCCGCTGCCGCTGGCCGCCGGACAGGTGCAGCGGTCGGCGTGCCGCGACGTCGGCGTCGAGGCCGACCGTGCCCAGCAGCGCCGTGATCTCGGCCCGGACGGGGCCGGGGCGCAGCGAGCGGCCGCGGGTGACGGCGTCGGCGAGGACGGTGCCGACGGTCCAGCGGGGGTCGAACGAGCTGAGCGCGTCCTGGAACACGGCGCCGACCAGGGGACGCCGAGCGCGGCGGACGCCCTCGGGGCCGGGGCTCCAGGGATCACCGAGCAGGGTCACCTCGCCGGCATCGGGCTGCTCGAGCCCGAGCAGGATGCGCGCGGTGGTCGACTTGCCCGAGCCCGACTCGCCCACCAGCCCGAGGGTGCGGCCTGCCCGCAGGGTGAGCGAGATGTCGTCGGCGGCCACGATGTCCCGCCCGGCGACGTGGAACACCCGCCGCACCCCGCTGACGGACATGAGCTCGTCCGAGCCGTCGAGCGTAGGGGTCGTCGGCTCATGAGCTCCGGTGCGCCGACTGTTCCTACGGTCGCCCGAGTCGGCGCCGGAGTCGGTGTCGGCGGCACCGGCACCGGCATCCGCAGCCGCATCCGCATCCGCAGCCGCAACGTCCAGGAGCGGGACGCCGCGGGGGCGGCCCGCCGGGACCGCGGCGACAAGGGCCTTCGTGTACGGGTGGCGCGGGTGGCCGAGTACCTCGGCGGGCGTGCCCTCCTCGACCAGCACGCCGTCCGTCATGACGAGGACCCGGTCGGCGACGCCGCGTACCACCGACAGGTCGTGGCTGATGAGCAGTACGCCGGTGCCTTCGTCGCGCAGCTGCCCCAGGAGCCGCAGCACACCGGCCTGGACGGGCTGGTCGAGGGCGGTGGTGGGCTCGTCGGCGATGACGAGCGCGGGGTCGGCGGCGATGCCCGCTGCGATGAGGGCGCGCTGCCGCTGCCCGCCCGAGAGCTGGCCGGGGCGCTGCCGGGCACGTAGCTCGGGGTCGTCGAGGCCGACGCGGCGCAGCAGCTCGACCGCGCGGGCGCGGCGGGCTGCGGCGTCGAGGCCGGTGTGCAGGGCGAGGGTGTCGGCGATCTCGCGGCCGACGGGACGCAGGGGGTCGAGCGAGACGAGCGCGTCCTGCGCGATGAACCCGACGGTGCCGCCGCGCAGCCGGCGCAGGCGCCTGCGGGACATACCGAGCACGGCCTCCCCCGCCACGGTCAGCGCGGCGGCGGTGACCGTGGCGCCGTCGCCCGCGAGGCCGAGGACGCTGCGCGCGGTCACGCTCTTGCCCGAGCCGGACTCGCCGACGATCGCGACGCACTCGCCCGCCGCGACCTCGAAGCTCACGCCGTCGACGACGCGGCGCCCGCCGAAGCCGACCGCCAGGTCCTCCACGCGAAGGATCGCCCCGCTCATGCCGCGCTCCTGTTCCGCTTCTGGATCCCCCGGCCCAGCACGGTGGCCGCCGCGGCGCTCGCGACGATGGCCAGCCCGGGGAAGAACGTCATCCACCAGAAGTTGGCGATGTACGTGCGCCCGGCGGCCAGCATCGCGCCCCACTCGGCGGCAGGCGGCACGGCGCCGAGACCGAGATAGCTCAGCGACGACACCCAGATGACCGCCTGCCCCAGCCCGAGGGTCGCGAGCACGAACAGCGCGGCGGTGACGTTGGGCAGCACGTGCCGGGTCACGACCCAGAACCGGCCGCGGCCGAGCACGCGCGCGGCCTCGACGAACTCCGCGGACGCCGTCCGGCGCACCTGGGAGCGGATGATCCGCGCGTAGCCGGGCGCGGTCGCGAGCCCGACGGCGACGGTCGAGCTGACCACGCCCGGCCCGGTGACCACGATGAACAGCAGCGCGAGCAGCAGGCCGGGGAACGCGAACAGCACCTCGACGAGCCGGGTCGTGCCGAAGTCGAGCCAGCGCGGCCCCAGCCCGGCGACCAGCCCGAGCACCGTCGCCAGCCCGATGCCGATCGCGGTGGCCAGCACGCCGATCCGCAGCGACTCCGCCGCGCCGTGCACCACGCGCGTGTAGATGTCGCGCCCGGACTCGTCGGTGCCGAACAGGTGGGCGAGCGAGGGCGGCTGGAACGCCTCCGTGCGCGAGACCGCGAGCGGGTCACCCGGCGCCAGCAGACCGGGCCAGAACGCCGCCACCACCAGCAGCACGAGCACCACGCCCGCGAGCGTCTCCGCGACGGTCGGCCGGAACCCGCGCGCGCTCACCGCGACGCCGCCTGGGTGCGCGGGTCGACGAGGCGGTCGGCGACGTCGGTCAGCAGCGTCATCAGCGTGTAGGCGAGCGCGACGACGAGCACGATCCCGGTCACGAGCGTCACGTCGCGCAGCTGGACCGCCGACAGCAGGGTGCGGCCGAGCCCCTGGCGCGCGAACACCGCCTCGACGACGACGGCGCCGCTGATCAGCGACCCGAACGCCCACCCGGACAGCCCGACGGCGGGGATGGCCGCGTGCCGCAGGGTGTGCCGCCAGAAGATGCGCACCTCGCTCTCGCCACGGGCGCGTGCGGTCGTCACGAACGGCGACTCCATCGCGCTCAGCAGCGACTCCCGCATCACCTGCCCGAGGAACCCCGCGAGCGGCACCGCGAGCGTCAGCGCGGGCAGGACGACCCCGGCCGGGCCGGGCACGCTGACGGGCGGCAGCACGCCGAGCGTCGTCGAGAAGAAGAGGATGAGCACGGTGGCGAGCCAGAAGTGCGGCACCGCGGCGGCCACGAGCTCGAGGCCCGACCCGACGGCCCAGGCGACGCGCCCGCCGCGCACGCTCCACGCCGCGAGCCCGCACGCCAGCGCCCAGGCCACGACGAGCGCGGTCACCGCGAGCGTGAGCGTGGCCCCGAGCTGCTCGGCGATCGCCGTGGCGACGGGCTCGTGCAGCGAGTACGACTGCCCCAGGTCGCCGGTGAGCAGGCGCCCGAGGTAGGCGAGGTACTGCGCCACGAGCGGCCGGTCGAGGCCGTACTCGCGGCGCACCTGCTCGAGCGCCTCCGGCCCGGCCTGCGACCCCGGTCCGCCGAGGATCGCCTCCGCCGGGTCGCCGGGGATCAGGCGCAGCGCGAAGAACGTGACCGTCGCGGCCGCCCACAGCACGAAGACCACGCCGCCGACGCGCAGGAGCAGCCGGCGCCCGGTACCCGGCGCCGGCTGCCTGCGGACCCCCGCCGTGGGGGCGGGAGCCGTGGGGACGGGGAGGGTCAAGACGCCAGCCAGGCCTCGGCGAACGTCGGCGTGGACACGGTGGGCATCGCCCGCAGCCCGCGCACGGACGACGAGTACAGGAAGTGGTTCTGCTGGTCGTACAGCGGCAGGATGTGGTAGCCGTCGAGGATGATCCGCTGCGCCTGCTCGTAGAGGCTGGCGCGCTCGTCGTCCCTGCTGGTCGACGCCGCGCGGGCGAGCAGGTCGTCGAGCTCCGGGTCGTCCAGCTGCGCGAGGTTGGCGAAGTAGCCGCTGGGCGCAGGCTCGATGCTCGCCGAGTGGTAGAGGATCCGCAGCACGTCCGGGCCCACCTTGGTGTACGGGGCGCTCACGAGGTCGTAGTCGTCCTGCGCGAGCGCCTCGTACCAGCTCGACAGGTCCAGCGGGTGCAGCCGCACCTCGAAGCCCGCCGTGCGCGCGTCGGCCTGGATCTGCTCGAACAGCGACTGCTCCGCCGGGATGGACTGGTTGGTGCTCACCGGGAAGTCGAGGGTGAGGCGCTCGCCGTCCTTGGTGCGGTAGCCGTCCTCGTCCCGCTCGGTCCAGCCCGCCTCGTCGAGCAGGCGGGCGGCGGCGTCGGTGTCGACGGTGAACAGGTCGGGCTCGCCCAGGCCGAGCGGCTCGACGGACGACAGCGGCGAGTAGGACCGCTGCGCGGTGCCGAAGAACAGGCTCTCGATACCGGCGTCGACGTCGACGGAGCGGATGAACGCCTCGCGGACGCGCTCGTCGTCGAAGGGGGCCTTGCCGGAGTTGAGCTCGATGCGGTTGGACGCGCCGGGGCGCGGGGCGTCGAGCTCCTCGAGCGCCGGGTCCTGCTCGGCCGAGACGATGGTGTCGGGCTGCGCGTTGTCGATGACCTGCACCTCACCCGACTGCAGCGCCGCGTACCGGCTCGCGGAGTCGGGGATGAACCGCCACACGATGGTGTCGAGGTAGGGCAGCGCACCGCCGTCGGGCACCTCGACGTCCCCGGGCGGGGAGACGTAGTCCTCGTTGCGCACGAGCGTCACCGACTCCTGCCGGTCCCACTCGTCGACGACGAACGGCCCGGTGCCCACCGGCGCGGCGCAGTTCTCCTCCTGGCTGCGCTCCAGGGCCTTCGGCGACTCCATGGCCACCCACACCTGCGACAGCGACTCCAGCAGCGCGCTGTCGGGCTCGCTCAGCTCGAGGCGCACGAGGTGGTCCTCGACGGCCACGACGTCCTGCACCTTGGCGAGCGCCAGGTACCCGGTCGACGACGCCGTGGCCGGGTCCTGCACGTGCGCGATGTTGGCGGCGACGGCCTCGGCGTCGAACGGCGTGCCGTCGGTGAACGTGACGTCGTCGCGCAGGCGCAGCTCCCAGGCCGTTCCGTCGTCGCTCTCGCTCCACTCGGTGGCGAGCCACGGCACGACCTCGCCGTCCTCGTCGAGGGAGACGAGCGACTCGAGGTACTGGGTGGCGATCAGCGCCTGCGGGTAGTTGCCTCCGACGTGCGGGTCGAGGCACGAGGGCTCGGCGTCGCCGGAGGCGTAGGTCAGGGTGCCGCCGGCGACGGGTTCGCCGGACTCCTCCTCGGGCGAGGAGCCACCGGAGGTGCAGGCGGCGAGGAACAGCGCGGCGGCCGCGACGACGACGGCGGCGGCACGCGGGCGGGTGGACCGGCGCAGGGGCATGGCTTGGTGCACATCCTGTCTGGAGGTTGTCCGACGACTGCGTTCATGCTCCCAAACCCCACCCCGCCGCGACCCTATTCCGCCCGCGCGAGGCATGTGGGACGCACCACAGCGAGGCGGCGGAAACTTCGGCGCCGTCCGGCTCGTTCTCACCTCTGGTACGCAGGCGTT
>DATGOB010000168.1:0-2674 GCA_036010205.1 Promicromonospora sp.
CGTGAGCGCCCGGCCGGGCGGACGGCGCCCGCTTCCCCGCGGCGCCGTCCGCCCGGCAGGGCGACTCAGCGCTCCCCGCGATCCCGCGCCACCGTTCCGCGAAGGACTGCCATGCCCACCCCAGACCGACCCACCGCCCCCATCGCCCCCACCGCCCCCATCGTCCCCATCGTCCCCATCGTCCGCAGGAGGGCCGCCCGGCTCGCCGCGGCGCTCCTCCTCGCCGGGCCGGCCGCTCTGCTGCTCGCTCCGCCGCACGTCCCGGCCCTGGCCGCGCCCGCAACATCCGCCGAAGTCGCCGCGCCGGGCGCCGCGCCCGCCGTCGCGCCCGGCACCGACGACACGCCCGACGCCGTGACCTGGGGCGTGCGCACCGGCGACACCGACCACGGGACCGAGCGGGAGAACTTTCGCTACACCCTTGACCCCGGCACGACGCTCACGGACGAGCTCGTGGTCACCAACCACGGGGAGAAGCCCCTGGCGCTCGACGTGTACGCGGCAGACGGGTACACGACGACGACCGGCCGGCTCGACGCCCTCACACGCGACACCGCGTCGTCCGCGGTCGGCACCTGGCTCGTGCCGGGCGTGCGCAGCCTGCGCCTGGCGCCGGGCGAGAGCGCCGACGTACCGTTCACGCTCCGGGTGCCCGCCGATGCCACCCCCGGCGACCACGCCGGTGCCGTGCTCACCTCGCGCACCGTGACCGCGAGGAAGGCGGGCCTCGACTACGAGGCACGCTCCGGCATCCGCGTGCACGTGCGGGTCGCGGGCGACCTCGCGCCGCGGCTGACCGTCACCGACGCCCGCGTCGACTACCACGACACACCGAACCCGCTCGGGCTCGGTGACGCGACCGTCACCTACACGGTGCGCAACGAGGGCAACGTGCGGCTCGCGGCCCGGCAGCAGGTGAGCGTGTCGGGGCCGTTCGGCTGGTTCCGGGCCGACGGCGCCGCCGCCGACGTCCCCGAGCTGCTGCCCGGGGAGTCGTGGCCCGTGTCGGTGCGGGTCGACGGCGTCGTGCCGCTCGTCCGCCTCGGAGCCGACGCCGTGCTCACCGGCGTCCCGCCCGCCGTCGACGGAGCGACACCGGGTGTGGCGCCCGCCGAGGCGCACGCCTCCGGCTGGGCGGTGCCGTGGGCGCTGCTCGCCGCCGTCGCGATGCTGGTGCTCGTCATGGTCCTGCTCGACCGGCGGCGCCGGTCCCGGGCGGCGCGGGAGGCCGCACGGGTGCAGGAGGCCGTCGAGCGGGCGCTCGCGGAGCGGGACGCGGAGCGGGCGGGCGAGCCGGAGACCGAGCGGCTCGCGGGCGAGCACCCGGAGCGCGAGGAGCCGGTCGCGCCGGGGACGGGCGCCCCGTGAGGCGTTCAACCGCCCTGGTCCGGCCGGCGGCCTACCCGGCGACCCGTCCGGGTGGCCGGCGGATCGCCCGCGTGGTGGTCGGCGCCGCACTCGTCGTGTCGCTCGCGGGATGTGGTTCCGGAGGCTCGGCCGCCCCGCACGCCGACCCGGCGCCGAGCACCGCCCCGCTCACGCCCGCCGCGGCCCGGTTCGCCGGGTCGGCGGAGCGCCCGGCCCCCGAGGCGACCGTCCGGCCCGCGCCGGGCAGCTGGGCGGGCACGGGTCTGCCCGCCGGGAGCACGGTCGTGCTCGTGACCCGCGGCGACGACGCGGCGACGGCGACGCTGGCCGCTGCCGTCCGGCAGCACGCCGCGGCGCACGACGCCGACCTGACGGTGCTGCGGGCGCGCGACGACGACGAGGTGGAGCGTCGCGTCGACGAGGCCGTCGCTGCGTCGGCGGACCTCGTCGTCGGGGCGGGCGACGGCGTCGTCGACGTGTTCTCGCTGGTGACGGCGCAGTACCTGGAAACGCCGTTCCTGGTCGTGGGCGCGCAGCTGCCGGAGCCGACGCACAACGTGACCGCCGTCGTCTGGCCGGGCGCCGAGTTCCGCGGCACGGGGCTCGGCAACGAGGCGGCCGACCAGGCGGCCGTCACGACCGAGCGCGCGCGGGACGCCGTGGACGCCGGGGTGGCAAGCGTGCGGCACGGGCTGACCGGGATCGTCATCGAGCTCCCCGCACGGTGACGGGCCTCCGTCAGCGCGCCGGCGGCGGCCAGGGCGCCACGGCTTCCAGCGCGGGCGGCCGGTAGGCAGGTCCCTTGAGCACCTTGCCGTCGGCGCGGCGCACGACGCTGCCGTCCGCGCCGACCTTGCTCATGTTCGAGCGGTGCACCTCGGCGAACACGGCGGGCAGGTCGATGCCCAGCGCGTCGGCGGCGCCGTAGGTCACGTAGAGCACGTCGGCCAGCTCCTTGGCGACGGCACGGTACGTCTCGGCCGGGTCGTCGCCGGACCGCAGGGCCTGCGCGAGCTCGGACAAGGCGTCGGCGGCCTCGCCGGCCTCCTCGGCCAGCAGGGCCCTGCGCAGCTCGGCCACGTCGGGCAGGCCGGGCGTCGTCGGGCCGCCGAACGCCGTACGGAACTCGGCGACCCGACGCATCGGTTCGTGGTCCATGACCCCACCCTAGGCGCGGGCGCCGCGGGTCATGCCCCCGGCTGGAACGCCCCGGCCTCGAGCAGCTCGAGGTCCGGCTCGGCGCACCCGGTGAGCGTCAGCTCGTCGTTCTCGACGAACAGCGAGCGGGTCTCGCCCGGCGGGTAGA
>DATGOB010000169.1:0-12509 GCA_036010205.1 Promicromonospora sp.
CGCCCACGTGCTGGTCGGTGCCGACCGAGAGCGGGCTCCCGGCGTCCGCGAGCCGCCGGCCGGGGGCGATGCCGTCGGCGAGGTCGCGCTCGGTCGCCGGGCACAGGCACACGCCGGTGCCGCTGCCGCCGAGCAGGGCGACGTCGTCGTCGGTGAGGTGCACCGCGTGGACGACGGTGGTGCCGGGGCCGAGCGCACCGGCGTCGTACAGGAGGCGGGCCGGGGTCGCCCCGAAGGCCGCGAGCGCCGCCTCGTTCTCCGCGGGCTGCTCGGAGAGGTGGACGTGCAGCGGGGCGTCGGCGTCGCGCGCCCAGCGGGCCACGGCGGCGAGCTCGTCGGGGGTCACGGCGCGTACCGAGTGGGCGGCCGCGCCGACGAGCACGCGGTCGTCGCCGGACCAGGCGGCGCGCAGGGCGTCGACGCGCGCGGCCCAGCGCTCGACGGTGCCGTCGCCGAACCGGGCCTGCTCGGGTGCGAGCGGCTCGTGCCCGCCGGGGCCGAGCCCGCCGTGCAGGTAGCAGGTGTCGAGCAGGGTGAGGTGGACGCCGGCGTCGCGGGCGGCGCGGCGCAGGGCCTCCGCCGTGGCGTTCAGGCCGCCGGCGTCGTCGGGGTAGGGGCTGCCGTCGGGGCGGTGGTGCACGTAGTGGAACTCGCCGACGGCCGTCGTGCCGCCGAGCGCCAGCTCCGCGAAGACGGCGCGCGCGAGGCGCTCGTAGCGCTCCGGGGTGAGGGCCGCCGCGAGTGCGTACATGGCCTCGCGCCAGGTCCAGAACGACCCGCCGCCGGAGTGCGTGCGCCCGCGCAGGGCGCGGTGGAAGGCGTGCGAGTGGACGTCGGCGAGGCCGGGCAGCACGAGCCCGGGCAGGCGGACGTCCTGGTCGGACGGCGGCGTGCGGGGCCGGACGGCGACGATCCGCCCGTCCGCGGTCTCGACGCGCACGGACCCGGCGACGCCGTCGGGCAGCCAGGCCCGCTCGCACCAGTAGCCGGTCACGCGCTCTCCTCGTCCGGCGCGGGTGCCGGGTCGCCGGTCAGCAGGTCGGTGAGCACCGCCGTCAGGGCCTCGACGCCCGCGGCGCAGTCGTCCGGGTCGGCGTGCTCGGCGGGCGAGTGGGAGACGCCGGTCGGGTTGCGGACGAACAGCATCGCCGTGGGTACGCCTGCGGCGGCGAGGATGCCGGCGTCGTGCCCGGCCCCGGTCCCGATCACGGGAGCGGGCCGATCGGAATCGGGCCGCCCCACGACGTCGGCCAGCCGTGCGGCGAGCGCCGGGTCGAAGACGGTCGCGGGTGTCCACGACTCCTGGACGAGCCCCCACGAGCGGAGTCCTCGAGCCCCACCGCCGGCGGCGTCAGGGGCCAGGACCGCGCGGAGCGTGGCCTCCGTCTCCGCGCGGGCGTCGATCCAGGCGCGGACGCGCGACGGGATCGCGTTGACGCCGTTCGGCTCCACCTCGACCTTGGCCAGCGTCGCGAGCGCACCGGCCTGCTCGGCGGCGGCGCGCACGTCCGTGATGAGCCGCGCGAGGTCGAGCATCGGGTCGTGGCGGTGGGCCAGCGGCGTGGTGCCCGCGTGGTTGGCCTCGCCCACGAGGTCGACACGCCACCGCCCGTGCGGCCAGACCGCGGAGCCGACGGCGACGGGGGCGACCTCGCCGGCCGGTAGGTCGGCGAGGTGGCGGCCCTGTTCCACGTGGAGCTCGACGAACACGCCGACCCGGGCGATCGCCTCGGGGTCGTGACCGTACGCGTCCGGCCGGACCGCCCCGGACCGCCCGAGCACGTCCGCGAGGGTGTCACCCGCGCCGTCCCGCAGCCCGAGCAGGCGCTCGGCCGGCACCGTCCCGGTCATCGCCCGCGAGCCGAGGCACGCGAGCCCGAACCGCGCGCCCTCCTCGTCGGAGAAGTTGACGATCCCCAGCGGGCGGCGTGGCTCGACGCCGGCGGCCCGCAGGGCGTCGAGCGCCGCGAACGCGCTCGCGACGCCGAGCGGGCCGTCGAACGCGCCGCCGCCCGGGACGGAGTCGAGGTGGCTGCCGGTCACGACGCCGGGTCCGTCGGCGTCCGGGTCGCCCCACCAGGCCCACTGGTTCCCTGCCCGGTCGACCGTCAGCGCGAGCCCGCGCGCGGCCGCCTCGGCGGCGAACCAGTCGCGCAGGGTCAGGTCGTGCCCCGTCCAGGCGAACCGCTCGTACCCGCCCGACGGCGCCCGCCCGACGTCGGCGATCGCGTCGAGCAGCGCGCCGACGCCGGTCACGCGCCCTCCCGCATCGGGACCCGCAGCCCGCCCCGCCCGGCCGCGGCGACGGCGTCGTCGTAGCCGGCGTCGACGTGCCGCAGCACGCCGGTCGCGGGGTCGTTGGCGAGCACGCGGGCGAGCTTCTGCGCCGCGAGCTCCGTGCCGTCCGCCACGGACACCTGCCCGGCGTGGATCGACCGCCCCATGCCGACGCCGCCGCCGTGGTGCAGCGACACCCACGTGGCGCCCGACGCCGTGTTGACCAGGGCGTTGAGCAGCGGCCAGTCGGCGATGGCGTCGGAGCCGTCCGCCATCGCCTCGGTCTCCCGGTACGGCGAGGCGACCGAGCCCGAGTCGAGGTGGTCGCGCCCGATGGCGATCGGCGCGGAGATGTCCCCCGACGCCACGAGCTCGTTGAACCGCAGCCCGGCGACGTCGCGCTCCCCGTGCCCGAGCCAGCAGATCCGGGCGGGCAGGCCCTGGTACGCGACGCGGTCCTGGGCCGCACGGATCCAGCGGCCGAGGTGGTCGTTCTCCGGGAACAGGTCGAGCACGGCCTGGTCGGTCACCGCGATGTCGCGCGGGTCGCCGGACAGCGCCGCCCACCGGAACGGGCCCTTGCCCTCTGCGAACAGCGGCCGGATGTACGCGGGCACGAAGCCGGGGAAGTCGAACGCGCGGCCGTACCCGGCCTGGCGGGCCTCGTCGCGGATCGAGTTGCCGTAGTCGAACACCTCGGCGCCCGCGTCCTGGAACCCGACCATCGCCTCGACGTGCCGGGCCATGGACTCGCGGCCCCGCTCGGTGAACCCGTCGGGGTCCTTCTGGGCGAGCGCCGCCCAGTCCTCGAGCGCGACACCCGACGGCAGGTAGGACAGCGGGTCGTGCGCGGAGGTCTGGTCGGTGACGACGTCCACCTCGGCCCCGCGGCGCAGCAGCTCGGGCACGACGTCCGCGCAGTTGCCGACCACGCCCACCGACAGCGCACGCCGGTCGCGCCGGGCGGCCAGCGCCAGCTCCAGCCCTTCGTCCAGCGAGTCCGCGACGACGTCGAGGTAGCGGGTCCCGACGCGCCGCTCGAGGCGGGCCGGGTCGACGTCGACCACGAGGCACGCGCCGCCGTTGAGCGTCACGGCCAGCGGCTGCGCCCCGCCCATGCCGCCGCAGCCGCCGGTCAGGGTGAGGGTGCCCGCGAGCGTGCCACCGAACCGCTTGGCGGCCACCGCGGCGAACGTCTCGTAGGTGCCCTGCAGGATGCCCTGGGTACCGATGTAGATCCACGACCCGGCCGTCATCTGCCCGTACATGGTCAGGCCGAGCTGCTCGAGGCGGCGGTGCTCCGGCCAGGTGGCCCAGTCCCCCACCAGGTTCGAGTTGGCGATGAGCACGCGCGGCGCCCACTCGTGGGTGCGCAGCACGCCGACGGGGCGGCCGGACTGGACCAGCAGGGTCTCGTCCTCGCGCAGGTCGGTCAGCGAGCGGACGATCGCGTGGTAGCTCGGCCAGTCGCGCGCCGCCCGGCCGGTGCCGCCGTAGACGACGAGGTCGTCGGGCCGCTCGGCGACCTCGGGGTCGAGGTTGTTCATGAGCATGCGCAACGGCGCCTCGGTCTGCCAGCTCCGGGCGGTCAGGGCGGCGCCCCGTGGGGCGCGGACGGCGACGGGGGTGCCCCGGTCGTACGGCTGGGTCATCTGGGTCTCCTTCGGCTCAGGGCTCAGGTGTCACGGTTCAGTCGAGCGGCCCGACGGCGTCGGCGGCCGCCGCGGCGACCCGTCCGCTCGTCACGAGGCCGACCACGTGCTCGATCTCGGGCGCGAGGTGCCGGTCGCGTCCGGGCCCGGCCACGACGGCGCGGACGGCGTCGCGCACCGCACGCGTTCCCGCGGCCGGCGCCTCCGCGCGCAGGTCGAGGGCACGGGCCCCGGTGAGCACCTCGACGGCGAGCACGCGGGCCAGGCCGTCGAGCGCCCGGCGCAGCTTGCGGGCCCCGGCCCAGCCCATGGACACGTGGTCCTCCTGCATGGCGGAGCTGGGGATCGAGTCGACGCTCGCGGGGACGGCGAGCCGCTTGAGCTCCGAGACGATCCCTGCGGCCGTGTACTGGGCGATCATGTGCCCGGAGTCGACGCCGGGGTCGTGCGCCAGGAAGGCGGGCAGCCCCTCGGAGCGCGCGACGTCGAGGTACCGGTCCGTGCGCCGCTCGCTCATGCTCGCGACGTCGGCGACGGCGATCGCGAGGAAGTCGAGCACGTACGCGACGGGGGCGCCGTGGAAGTTGCCGTTGGACTCGACGCGCCCGTCGTCGGTGACCACGGGGTTGTCGATCGCCGCGGCGAGCTCGCGGCCTGCGACCGTGGCGGCGTGCCCGAGCGTGTCGCGGGCGGCGCCGTGCACCTGGGGCGCGCAGCGCAGCGAGTACGCGTCCTGCACGCGGGTGCACGCGGGGTTGCCGTGCTCGTCGAGCTCGCGGTGGCTCGCCATGAGCGGTGAGCCGGCCAGGACCCGTCGGAGGTTCGACGCCGACGCCGCCTGGCCCGGGTGCGGGCGGAGCGCCACGAGGTCCTGCGCGAACGGGGCGTCCGAGCCGAGCAGAGCCTCGACGGACAGGGCCGCCGCGACGTCGGCGGTGGTGAGCAGGCGGCGCAGGTCGTGCAGCGCCAGGCAGAGCATGCCGAGCATGCCGTCGGTGCCGTTGATGAGGGCAAGGCCCTCCTTCTCGGCGAGCGTCAGCGGCTCGATCCCCGCGGCGGCCAGCGCGGCGGCGGCGTCGACGAGGGCGCCGTCGGCGTCGCGCACCTGGCCCTCCCCCATGGCCGCGAGCGCCACGTGCGCGAGCGGGGCGAGGTCGCCCGAGCAGCCGAGCGACCCGTACTCGTGGACGACGGGCGTGAGGCGGGCGTTCAGCATCGCGGCGTAGGTCCGCGCGGTGACAGGGCGTGCGCCGGTGTGACCGGTGACGAGGGTCGCCAGGCGCAGCAGCTGCAGCGCACGCACGACCTCGGTCTCGACCTCCGGCCCCGAGCCCGCTGCGTGCGAGCGGACGAGGCTGAGCTGGAGCTGGGCGCGCTGCTCGGCGGGGATGTGGCGGCGGGCGAGCGCGCCGAAGCCGGTGGAGACGCCGTAGTGCGGCACGGTGTCGTCGGCGAGGTCCTCGATGACCGCGCGGCTGCGGGCCATGCGGTCCAGCGCGTCGGCGTGGACCTCGACGGTGGCCCCGTGCCGGGCGACGGCGACGACCTGCTCGACGGTGAGCGGCGTGCCGTCGAGGACGACGGGCTCCGGTGCTGCGGGGGCGGTCGGCGTCGGTGCCGAGTCGTTCCGGGAGTCGTTCCGGGAGTCGTTCCGGGAGTCGTGCAGGGTGCTCATGGCCCCATGGAACCCCGCCGGGGCACGCGCGGCGCGGGGTCCGGCGCGGATAGGGTCTGGGATACGAGACACCTCAGGGAGGTCGCAGTGGCGGGGAGCAGCACCGTCCCGGCGGCGCGGAGCACCGCGCGCCTGCTCACCTTCCTGGCCGCGCAGCCAGGACCGGTACCGGCCGGCGCGATCGCGCAGGGGCTCGGCCTGCCGCGCTCGAGCGTCTACCACCTGCTGTCGGTGCTGCGCGACGAGGGGTTCGTGCGGCACTTCCCCGACGAGCGCCGGTACGGGCTGGGCGTCGCGGCCCTCGGCCTGGGCAGCGCGTACACGCGGCAGGCTCCGCTGACCCGCCTGGCGGCGCCCGTGGTCGCGCGGCTCGTGGAGAGCACGGGCGAGAACGGGCACCTCGCCGTCCTCAGCGGCCGCGAGGTGCTGTACCTCGTGGAGCAGCGGGCCGCGGGGCGCCCGGCCCTGGTCACCGACGTCGACGTGCACCTGCCCAGCCACCTGACGGCGAGCGGGCGGGCCGTGCTCGCCCTGCTGCCGCCCGCGCAGGTCCGCGCCCTGTACCCGACCCCGGGGTCGTTCACGGACCTGACCGGCGCGGGGCCGGGCACGCTGCGTGAGCTGCGGGCGACCCTCCGGACGGCCCGCGCCAGGGGCTACGCCGAGGAGGACGGCGAGGTGACGGCGGGCTTCGCGTCGGTGGCGGCCGCCGTCGTCGACCACACGGGCCGGCCCGTCGCGGGCCTGGCGCTCACCTTCCGGTCAGAGGAGTACGACGACGACGCGCGGGCCGGCCTGGCCCGGCGCGCCGCCGTCGCGGCGCGGGAGGTGAGCCGCCGCCTGGGGGCCCGATAACGCTGCCGAAAAGATTCCCGGGAGGGCTTTTCGCGAAATTCAGCGACGCGCGCCGCACAACTGCAGATCAGGCCCTCGAGAGATCGCTGAGCGGGACGGTGAACTCCCGCGTCCGGAGGACGTCCGTCGCCACCACGACGGCCTCCTTGCCGGTCCATCCGGGCCGGATCGTCTTCACCACGCCCTGGGAGCCGCGCTCGGTGCTCGACATCCCGGTGACCTTCACAGCAACTCCGGCCGCAATTCCATCACCCATCATCGACTGCTTTCCTTCATGAGCGGGCCTGGCGCCCGCACGGGGGGTGGCGAAATACTTCCTCAGCCGCCAGGAATGCGTCAAGAGAGAAAAGAAATGAAGAAATAGAACGCGAGAGCACCATTTGTGGCCGCACATTTCTTCACCCGCCCGGCCCGGCCCGGTCGGTCGTCGACCTGGCGCGGGCCGGACCACGACCGCGAAGCATCTGCCCAGCCCAGATCGCCTACAGTGGGCGTCGCGCCCCCCTCACCGCCGTCCTGGGAGATGTCTTCGTGAGTGCAGAGTCCCGCGAGTTCCGACTGCTCGTCACCGGCGGAGGGACCGGCGGCCACACCTACCCGGCGCTCACGACGCTCCGCACGCTCCAGGCCCGGCTCGTCGCGGAGGGCACCCCGGTCGGCGTGCTCTGGGCCGGGTCGGCGAACGGGCTGGAGGCCCGGGTCACCGCGTCGGAGGGCATCCGCTTCGCGCCGGTCGCCACGGGCAAGCTGCGCCGGGCGGCCAACCCGCTGGGCATGCTCACCACCGCGAACATGAAGGACATGGCGCGGGTGCCGGTGGGCGTCGCGCAGGCGCGGTCGATCGTCGCGGACTTCCGACCCCACGTGATCCTGTCCACGGGCGGGTACGTCGCCGTGCCCGTCGGGCTCGCCGCGCACATGCTGCACCGCCCGCTCGTGGTGCACGAGCAGACGACAGGGCTGGGCCTGGCCAACCGCCTGCTGGCCAAGCGGGCCACGCGCGTGGCGGTGTCCGCGCCGCCGACGCTCGACCTGCTGCCCGAGCGGGTCCGCGAGCGGGCCGTGGTCACCGGCAACCCCGTGCGCGCCGAGATGCTGACCGGCGAGCCGCTGAAGGCCGTCGACGCGCTGGGCCTCGACTCGTTCGACCCCGACCTGCCCGTCCTGTACGTCACGGGCGGGGCGCAGGGCGCCGAACAGATCAACACCGTGGTCACCGACGCCCTGCCGTGGCTCCTGCAGCACGCGAACGTGATCCACCAGTGCGGCCCCGACCACCTCCGGGCCATGTTCGAGCGCACCGCGTCCCTGCCCGCCGAGCTCGCGGCGCGCTACCGCGTCCTGGGCTTCGTCGGCCCCGAGCTGCCGGACGTGCTCGCCCTGGCCGACCTCGTCGTCTCCCGCAGCGGCGCAGGCACCGTGGCCGAGCTGACCGCGCTGGGCAAGCCGTCGGTGCTGGTCCCGCTGGCGTCGTCGGCCGGCAACGAGCAGGCCGAGAACGCGCGCAGGCTCCAGTCCCTCGGCGCGGCGATCGTCCTCGAGGGCGACCTCACCGTCTCCGACCTCCGTGGCGCCCTCGCGGGCCTCCTCGCCGACGCCGGACGCCGTGGCCGCATGGCCGACAACGCCCGCGCCGACGGCCGGCCGGACGCCGCCGACCGCCTGGTGGACGTGCTGCTGGAGGCGGCGCAGAGCTCCTGACCCCTGCGGTCAGCTGCCCCCGTCGCCCGGGCCCAGCACCTTCGCCAGCAGCCGCGCCAGATCCCGGAGCTCCTCCCCGTCCAGCGCGGCGAACGGCGTCCGCTCGAGCGTCCCCGCGATCACCTCGGCGCGGACCCGTCGCCCCGCGTCCGTCAGCACGACGACGCGCGACCGGCGGTCGTGCGGGTCGGTGGCACGCTCGACGAACCCGCGCTCGACGAGCTGCTTGACCACGAAGCTGAGGTTCGGCGCGTTGCAGTGCAGCCGGTCGGCCATCACCGTCATCGACGGCGGCGGCTCCTCCGGATCGATCGCGACCTCGACGACACGCCGGTCGACCTGCTCCTCAACAACGCGGGCATGGGCCCGGCCGGCCCCTTCCTGGAGCGGCCGCTCGAGCCGAACCAGGTCGCGGTCGACCTCAACGTCACGGCCCTCATGACGCTGAACCACGCGCTGGGCCGCGCCATGGTCGCCCGCGGGCACGGCGGCATCATCAACGTCTCCTCGACGGCCGCGTTCCAGCCCATGGCCTACCAGGCGGGCTACGCCGCGACCAAGGCGTTCGTGCTCTCGTTCACCGAGGCCCTCGCCGAGGAGCTGCGCGGCACCGACGTGCACGTCATGGCCGCCCACCCCGGCGGCACGGACACCGACTTCTTCGCGGGCACCACGCACACGATGAACCCGCGCCGCATCGACGCACCGGCCGACGTCGCCCGACGCACCCTCGACGACTACGCCCGCCGCCGGAGCGCGTCCTACCCGGGCCGCCCCCTCAACCGGATCGGCTCCTGGCTCCCGCGCTTCCTCCCGCGCACCACGACCGCTCGCGTCGCGGCCTGGGTCAACCGCACGGCGGGCCTGGACACGACGCGGGCGGCGTGAAAACTCGATTGAACCGATCGCACCTTTCACCCGTCGTGAGGGGCAGAGGCCGGCGCAGGGTCGGCCCGCGAACGAGAGGGGCCCACGTGCGCACAGGAGCAAAGGTCGGCATCGGCGTCGGGGCGGCCGTCGTCGTCGTCGGAGCGGCGGCGGCGATCTGGGGGCCGGGCCTGTACGCGGACCGGGCGAACTCGGTGGCCGCGCAGGCCCCGGCGCTCGAGCAGCCGGCCGCGGCGCTGCCCGACCCCGACGCGGTGGCGGGCACCTGGACGGTCGGCGAGGGCTCCTTCGCCGGCTACCGGGTCGAGGAGGTGCTGCAGGGCAACGACGTCACCGTCACGGGCCGCACCGAGGACGTCACGGGTTCGGTCACCGTGGCCGACGGCGCGATCTCTGCGGCGACCGTCGAGGTCGACGTCGCGAGCGTGGCGACGGACGAGCCGCCCCGCGACGTCTACTTCCGCGACCGGGCCATGGAGGTCCGCGACTTCCCGACCGCGGCGTTCGAGCTCACCGAGCCCGCACCGATCGAGGAGGGCGCGACGGCCGTCGAGCTCACGGGCGACCTCACGATCCACGGCGTGACCCGGCCCGCGACGGTCGAGGCCGAGATCGCCGGCGACGCCACGAGCGGTGAGCCCGTCCAGGTGGTCGGCAGCGTGCCGATCACGTTCGCCGACTTCGGCGTCGAGGCGCCCGACCTCGGCTTCGTCACGGTGGAGGACGATGGGACCATCGAGTTCTCGCTCCAGCTCGAGCAGTAGCGCAGGGAGATGACCGTGAGACCAGGTGCGAGCGCCGAGGACGAGCTCCTCGCCGCCGTCCACGACGCGCACGCCGACGCGCTGTTCCGGTACGTCGTGCGGCGCACGGGCGACGAGGAGGAGGCCCGCGACGTCGTGCAGGAGACCCTGCTGCGCGCGTGGCGCCACCCCGACGTGCTCGAACGCTCCGAGGACTCGGTGCGGGCCTGGCTGTTCACCGTCGCGCGCAACCTCACGGTCGACCACCTGCGCAGCGCCCGCCGCACGCGCGAGCGGGCCACGGGCCAGGTGCCCGACCGCGAGGTGCGCGACACGACGCAGGCGGTGCTCGACTCCTGGCTCGTGGCCGACGCCCTGGTCTCCCTCTCGCCCGCGCACCGGGCGGTCGTCGTCGGCGCGTACTACGGCGGCCGCTCGGTGGCCGAGCTGGCCGCGGAGATGGGCGTGGCGCCCGGCACGGTGAAGTCGCGCCTGCACTACGGGCTGCGCGCGCTGCGCCTGGCCCTGCAGGAGAAAGGAGTCACGGCATGATCCCGGCGGACGGCGGGCACGACGGCGACCGGTACGCCGACTGGGACGCCGCGTACGTGCTGGGCGCCCTGAGCCCCAGCGACCGGAGGGCCTACGAACGGCACCTGACGGAGTGCGACGCGTGCCGCGGAGCCGTCGCAGAGCTCGCGGGCATGCCCGGGCTGCTCGGCACCCTCACGGCGGCGCACGCCGAGGCCCTCGCGGCCGACGTGCCGGGCGCCGGACCGGCGGACCTCCCCCACCCCGGTGACGCCGGCGTCGTGCCGCTGGCGAGCCTCGCCGGCGCGGCCCGCCGGTCCAGGAGACGACGCCGCACCCTGGGCGCCGTCGCGGCGTCGGCGCTGCTCGCGGCCGGTGTCGCGGGCGGCGTGCTGCTCGCCGACAGCCGCGAGCCCGACGTCCCGGTCGCCGCCGCGCCGTCGGACGGCGCCGCCCGGGCCCGCACCGTCCAGCTGCTCCCCGTGGGCGACGTCGACATGCGCGCAGAGCTCGTCGTCACCCCCACCACCTGGGGCACGAGCCTGCGCTGGAGCTGCCACTACCCGCCGGAGCCCGGCGACCCGCCGCCGGACAGCGGCTACGTGCCACCCGAGCCGATCACGTACGACCTGGTGCTCGTCTCCCGGGACGGCGCGCGCACGGTCGCGGGGACGTGGTCGTGGTCGGGCGGCGCGACGATCGGCCTCGACGCGTCCTCCGCCCTCCCGCTGGCGGAGGTGGAGCGCATCGAGATCACGCTCGACGGGCAGGACGAGGCGCTGGCCTCGGCGACGCTGTGAGCCGTTCTCGGCCCGGGCGGTCCGGCGCGTAGCGCGGCTCGAGCACGACGACGGGCGTCTCGGTCGGCCGGAGCGCCGCGTGCGCGTCGACGTCGGGCTCCCGCTCGCGCCACGCGGCCCACAGCCGCTCCCGCTCGTGCCCGTGGGCGGCGCGGGCCCGCACCAGCCGCTCGCCGTCCACCGTCACCACGGTGGCGTCGGGGTGCACCTCGAGGTTGCGCCACCACGCCGGATGCCCCTCTGCCCACCCGTTCATCGCGAGCGTGACGAGGTTCGGCCCGTCCTCGACGTAGGCGACGATGACGCTGTGCTCGAGGCAGGTACGGCGGCCCGACGTGGTCAGCCGCAACATGCCCCAGCGGTCGGACCGCGGACGGCGCAGGCCGAACCGGCCACCGCTGAGCTCGTACAGCCTGCGGTGCACCACCCACGCCGTCCGCACGAACCACCGTGGCGGCACCCGCGGCGCCTTCGTCCCGGACGTGCTCTCGCCAGTCATCGCGACCTCCGGCGGCCCTCACCCGCCGGACCACCGTGCGCGGCGGCCCGTGCGGACCTGCTGCTCCCAGCGTAGGGACGCGGCCCGGGTCCCGTCACCCCCAGATGGCGTCGGCCCACTCGGGGTGGTCGACGAAGGGGTTCCGGTTGTGCTGGAACTGCTCGTAGACCACGTCGTTGCGGCGCGCCTCGAACGCGGACACCGGATCGGCCTCGTTCCACTCGAGCAGCGTGGAGAGCTTGCCGTGGTACGGCGCGGAGCCGTTGCCCACCGAGTCGCTCGGCTCGAGGTCGGCGAAGGCGTCCTCGCCCTCCCAGCGCACCGCCATGTAGAGGATCATGCGGGCGACGTCACCCTTGACCTCGTCGCGCGGCTCGAACGAGTCGGCGTCCGTGAAGTTGCCGGGCGCACCCGAGACCTCGCTGCCGCCGTCGTCGAAGTCCTTGTTGCCGCGGATGCTGTTGACCTGCACGTCCGTGGGGCGCAGGTGGTGCAGGTCGGTTCCCGGCCCGGTCGAGGTGCCGAAGTCGCCGTGCGACTTGGCCCAGACGTGCTCACGGTTCCAGTCCCCGACGTTGCCGCCGTTCAGCGACTTCGCCCGCGACTCGCCGCTGTAGAGCAGGATGACGTTGCCCGGGTTCGCCGGGTCCTCGTCCGTGGCCTTCAGCCCGTCCCACACCTGGCTGTACGACAGCGCGTCGGCGTCGCTGACGATGTCGTTGAGCTCCGCCTTGAGGGCCTCGCCCGTCAGGCCCTCCGCGCTGTCGTAGTAGCCGGCGGGGGCGTCGGACGCTCCCGGCGCCACGACGTCCTGTGCCGCGGCGCCCGGCGCCGCGAGCACCCCCGCCGTGACCGCCAGCGCGGACACCCCGCTCGCCCAAGCCCGTC
>DATGOB010000170.1:0-3380 GCA_036010205.1 Promicromonospora sp.
ACCGGCTCGCGCCGCAGCGCCTGGAAGTCCTGCCGCGAGCCCATGACCTCCGCGAGCGCCAGGAGCTCCAGCCCGGCGGCGCCCTGCGTCGCCGTGAGCACCGCGCCCGCCGCGAGGCACACCGAGCCGAGCACCGGGTGGTCGGCCACCAGACGCATGAGCTCCCGGTAGAGCAGCACGGCGCGTCGGCTGACGACGTGGGCCACCTGGTGGGCCTGGTCGAGCCGCCCGGCGTCCGCGAGCCGCACGGCCCAGGCGGCGCCGACGAGCACCGCCCACGGCGCGGACGGGGAGCGGTCGAGGCCACCGGCTCCTGGCCGGCCGGCATCGAGTGCTCGCGCCGTGTCGTCCCATCCCGTGGTGAGGTCGGCGAACACGTCGGCGGCCTGCTCGTACAGGTCGAGCGCCCCGGACCTGTCGCCGCGCGCCCAGGCGATCTCGGCGCGGCTCACGAGCACGACGGACCGCGTCTCGTCGCCCCCGCGTCCGGCGCGGTCCGACTCGGCCCCGCTGCGCTCCGCCTGCCTGCACAGGCGTTCGGCGGTCGCGAGGTCGCCGTCGGCGAGGGCAGCTCCGAGGTCCACCCAGTCGAGCTGCCGCAGGGCGTCGTCAGCGCCGAGTGCGACCAGGCCCGGGCGCGCCACGCCCGCCCAGTGCTGCGCCGTCGAGACGTCCCCGGCCGCGAACGCCGTGGTGGCGAGGAACATGGCTGCCCCGGCGGGGCAGGCGACGTCACCGATGCGCCGGGCCACGACCCAGGCCCGCTCGGCGTCGGCGACGGCCTGCTCGAGGCGTCCGGCGTTCTCGGCCTCCTGGGAGGCGACGAGGTGGGCGAGGTAGGAGAGGAACGGGTCCTCCGCGTCGCGCAGGGACACCAGCTCGCGGGCGTCGCGGGACAGCAGGAGGCCAACGACGGCACGGGTCCGTGGGCTCACGACGTCCGCGCGGTCGCGCAGCAGACGCCGGAGCCGGGCCAGCGCGCGGACGTTCGCCGTGATGCCGGAGAACGCCGTGCTGATCGCGGCGTAGGCGAGTGCCAGCGCGGTGGGCTCGACGTCCGCGTCAGGGACCGCCCACGCCGTGACCGCGTCGAGCACGGTGGGCGCGAGGTCGGCGGCCCGCTCCTCGGCGCCACGCATCGTCCAGCCGCCGGCGAGCGCCACGTAGCAGCGGACCACGACGTCAGGGCGCCCGGCCCGCGCGGCCGCACGGAGCGTGAACAGCAGGTTCTCGTGCTCCTGCCGCAGCAGGTGGACGGCGGTCACCTGATGGGGGCCGAGCAGCCGGGACGTGGACCAGGCCGCGACGGCCTTGCCCCAGCGCAGCAGGGCGTCGCGGACGGCGTCGTCCTCGCCCGCCGCGGTCAGCCGCAGCAGGCCGAACTCGCGGACGGTCTCGAGCATCCGGTAGCGCACGGCCTCGTCGCCCGCTGCGGGCTCCTCGACCGCGAGCAGCGACTGCGTCACGAGGCCGTCGACGTCGTCGAGCACGTCGAGCGGCACGGGCGCGCCCGGCGCCGCCGGGTCACCTAGCCTGCCGAGCACGGCCGCCGCCTGCGGGGACAGCCCGTCGGGCAGCACGGCGACCCGGCGCCACAGCGCGCGCTGCGGCTCCTCCAGGAGGTTCCAGCTCCACTCGATGACGGCCTCGAGCGTGCGGTGGCGGTCGGGCAGCGTGCGGTCGCCGCCGCGCAGCAGCGCGAACCGGGCGTCGAGGTGCCGCTCGATGTCCTCCACCGGGAGGGTGCGTACCCGGGCCGCGGCGAGCTCGATCGCCAGCGGCAGGCCGTCGAGCCGGTCGCACAACCGGGCGACCACCTCGTCCGGCAGGCGTGCGCCCGGCCGGGCGGCGAGCGCCCGCTGGCGGAAGAGCTCGACGGCGGGGCCGTGACCGGCCGCGCCGGGCGCCGAGGTGAGGGGCGCGAGCGGGTACACCTGCTCGGCGGGGACCCGCAGGGGTGCACGGCTCGTGGTGAGGATCCGGAGCCCCGGCGCGGCGGACAGGAGCGTGTCCGCCCAGCGGGCGGCGCCGTCGGGCACGTGCTCGCAGTTGTCGAGCACGAGCAGCGTGGGCCCGCTGCGGGCGCGCTCGACGAGGCGGTCGTGCACGTCGCCCGCGAGCAGCCGGTCGGCCAGCCGCGCCGTGCCCGACGCCGGGACGCCGAGGCCGTCGGCGACGGCGAGCGCCACGTCGTCGTCGGTGCGCACGCCCGCGAGCTCCGCGACGGCGACGGACAGCCCGGCAGGCAGGCCCGCCGTCGTGCCGTCGGCGACGGTACGGGCCACCTCGTGGGCCAGTCGGGTCTTGCCGAGCCCGCCCGCGCCGAGGATCGTCACCAGCCGGTGCCGGGTGAGCTCGTCGACGACGGCGCGCACGTCGTCGTCCCGGCCGAGCAGCGGCGTGGGGGCCGAGCGCAGCCCGCGGACGAACCGTCCGCCGCCCCGGGGTGTCGTGAGCGGGTGGTCCGCGGGGGCCGTGAGGCGCTCGTGCAGGGCCTGCAGGTCGGGCGCCGGGTCGGTGCCGAGCTCGGCCACCAGGGCGTGGCGCAGCCGCCCGTAGACGCGTGCGGCCTCGTCCGGGCGGCCGGACGCCGCGAGCGCCGTCATGAGGTCGCGCGCGGCGTCCTCGTCGAGCGGGTCGGCGGCCAGGGCCTCGGCCGCGAGGGCGGAGACGGTGGCGTGCTCCCCCGCGACGAGCGCGGCCCGCCGGCGCAGGACGGTGAGCTCGGCGCGCACCGCACCGGCGACCGACCGCAGCTCGGCCGCGACCTCGGGCGCGCTCTCCTCCAGCCCGTCCCCTGGCTCCCCCCGCCACAGCCCGAGCGCCCCCTCCACCCGACCGCCGAGGTAGTCACCTGGCGAGGTAGTCATGGGGCGGGCGTCCTGCTCGAGCAGCGCCCGGGCGTCCGCGGCGGCCGCCCGCGCCTCGTCCAGGTCGCTCGGCCCGCCGAGGACGTACCCGCCGGGTGCGGTCCGCACGACGTCGGGACGCAGCGCGCGCAGCCGGGACACGAGGTTCTGCAGGGCGGCCCGCGGGTTCGCGGGCAGGTCGTCGGCCCACAGGGCATCCATGAGGGCCGTCGCGGACACGGCGCGGGGTGCGGCCAGTGTCAGCAGCGTGACCAGGGCGGCGGCGCGGGCGCCGCGCGGGGCGACGGGCCCGTCGTCGGACAGCACCGTGACCGGCCCGAGCACCGCCACCACGGGGCGGGAACCGTCAGACGCCATGCGCGCCACTCTAGGCGCTGCGACGGGCGCTACCGCCCAGGCCCGCGCGATCGTCGCGGGCGCGCAGGCGGCCGTCTGACCCCGGGCACAGGTCGACCCCCAGGCCACCGAGGTGGCCTGGGGGTCGGTCCGACGCGTCGTGCGTGATCAGAC
>DATGOB010000171.1:0-2512 GCA_036010205.1 Promicromonospora sp.
CACCCCGGGCGTGGGTCGTCTGCAGAACGCCGACCCGCCCCGGCCGATCCGACGGCGCGGGGCGGGTGCGCGGCCTCGTGCCGCGCGGGGGCCGCAGCGCCGCCTGTCACGGGTGGGGACGGCTACGCCGTGGCCGCCTTCACCGGGCCGGCCTGCTGCGCGCCTGGAACGTGATCGTGGTTTGGCGTCCGCAACGTCGGCGCACCGGGAACGCGTTCGCGCACGACCCTCGCCGCCCCGATCCGCGGGGGACTTCGACCAGGCCGAGACCGACGGCCGCGACGCGCTGCGCGTCGCCACGCCCACCGGCAGCCGGACCGGGCGGGCGGGGCGCGTTGATGGCGCTCGCGTGGGCGCTGACCGGTCGCGGCGCCTACGACGAGATCGACGACCTGCTCGCCACGCACGGCCTCACGCACGAGGCGGGCTCCTCGGCCCCGGTGCGCGGAACCTGCTGGTCGCCCGCAGCGACCTGCGGCGTTGCGAGGCGCGGTTCGCCGAGGCGAGCCACGACGCGCGGCGCGCGCCGGAGGTCGTCCGGCCGGCGAACCCGATCAACCGGGTCTTCGTGTCGGTGCCGCGCTCGCCGCCGGGGAGCGCGCGGTGGCGCTGGAGGTCGGCGAGCGGGCCGTCGCGGCGTGCCGGGCTGCACGACGACCTCGGCATCGCGCTGCACTCGTTCGGCCTGGCCCGCCGCGGCGAGGGCGCCATCGAGGTCCTCCGCGAGGCCGGGGGTGTCCTCGGCGCCTCGCCGTCGCGGTGGGAGCACACCGAGGCGCTCGTGGACCTCGGGGCCGCGCTGCGCCGCGCGGGCACCGCCGGGAGGCGCGTGAACCGCTGCGGGCGGGCTTCGAGGCGGCGGAGCGGATCGGGGCGCTCGCCCTCGCCGGCCGGGCCCGCACGGAGCTGGCGGCGACCGGTGCCCGCGCGCGGCGTCGTTCGCTCCGGCGTGGGCGCGCCCCCAGCGAGCGCCGGGTGGCGACGCTCGCGGCCGAGGGCATGACCATCTCCGAGATCGCGCAGGCGCTGTTCGTCACGCGCACGACCGTCGAGTCCCACCGCTACGGCGCCTACCGGGAGCTCGGCGTCCACACGCGCGCGGACCTCGCGGCGGTCGTGCGGCGCGGCTGACCCGACCGCGGTCGAACCGCCGCGATCGTGCACGGAGCGCCAACGGGTGTGCCCGGGAACGACACGCCGGTGCCGTGCCGGCGCGGCAGGCTGAGCTGCCGTTGACGCGCGCAAGCCCCACCCGGTGAGGACCGATGGTTTCAGGACCGACGACAGGCGGGCCGGTCAGCTACGACCAGCCGACGAGCCCCCGCCACTTCCCGCCACCGCCGTATCCGCCGCCGTACCGCCAGACCAACGTGATGGCCATGCTGTCGATGATCTTCGCGTTCGTGTTCCCGCCCCTGGGGATCATCTTCGGCGTGCTGGCGCGCAGGCAGATCCGCGTGACCGGCGAGGACGGCGGCGGGCTCGCCCTCGCCGGCCTCATCACGAGCCTCGTGTTCACCGCGCTCGTGGTCGGGTACGTCGTGCTGGTGGCGTCGTTGATCGTGTCGGTGTTCAGCACCGCGCCCCAGCTCCCCGCGGCGTGATCCGCGCGGCCGGCCACCCCGGCGGCTAGGCACCGAGCAGGCGGGCGAGCCGCGCCGGGGAGGGCGCCGTCAGGTGCTCGCCGGGCAGCCGCGGGGTGGTGCCTGCGCCCCACGTCGCGTGGACGGCGAGGGCGCCGGCGGCGCGGGCGCAGCACAGGTCGGTGGCGGCGTCCCCGACGTAGGCGGCCTCCCCCGGCCCGACGCCGAGGTGGCGGCAGGCGTCGAGCAGCCCGTCCGGCCCGGCTTCGGGGAGCGGACCTCGTCGCCGCACACCGCCGCGGCGACCGCCCGGCGAGGCCGGCGGCCGCGAGCACGCGGGTCGTGACCCGCCGGGTCGCGCTGGTGTACGGCCCGAGCCGGTAGCCGGCTCCGCTCAGCGCGTCGAGCATTGCGGGCACCCCGTCGAACGGCCGGGCGGCCGCCGCGGCGGCGTCGGCGTGGCGCTGGTAGGCGCCCAGGTCGGCGTCCGTGACCGGCCTGCGCAGGAAGTGCGGAGCAGGACCGGTGCGGGCCCGACGTGCCAGGCGGCGACGACCTCGGCCGAGGTGAGCGCCGGGCCGCCCAGCTCGCGGAAGGATGGCGTCGGCGTACGCCTGCGGCATCGTCCGCATCGTGTCGACGAGGGGGCCGTCGAGGTCGAACACGGCCGCCCCGGGAGGGCCGGTCATGCCTCGTACGGCTGTGTGAACACGGCGGTCAACGCCTGCGGGTCGTAACCGTCGACGTGGAACCACGCCTCGGCGATCCGTCCGGCCTCGATGCGGTAGACCGCGATCTCGTTGCCGCTGACGTGCACCGCTCCCCGGCGGGCCGACCAGCGGATCCGGGCGACGACGTGCGATGCGGTGGCGAGCGTGCCGTCCAGCTCGAGCCGGAACGTGCCGCCGGTGACCGCCACCAGGCGCTCG
>DATGOB010000172.1:0-8224 GCA_036010205.1 Promicromonospora sp.
ACGTCGACCGCATCGGCGGCGTGCCGGTGGTGATGAAGGCGCTGCTCGACGCGGGCCTGCTGCACGGCGACGCGCTGACCGTCACGGGCCGCACGGTGGCGGAGAACCTGGCCGAGATCGACCCGCCGGACCCGGACGGCAAGATCCTGCGGGCCATGGACGACCCCATCCACCGCACGGGCGGCATCACGATCCTGCGGGGGTCGCTCGCCCCGGAGGGCGCCGTCGTGAAGTCGGCAGGGTTCGACTCCGACGTGTTCGAGGGCACGGCGCGCGTGTTCGAGCGGGAGCGGGCGGCGCTCGACGCGCTGGAGGACGGCACCATCCGGGCGGGCGACGTCGTCGTCATCCGGTACGAGGGGCCGAAGGGCGGGCCGGGCATGCGCGAGATGCTCGCCATCACCGGCGCGATCAAGGGCGCGGGCCTGGGCAAGGACGTGCTGCTCGTGACCGACGGCCGGTTCTCCGGCGGCACCACGGGCCTGTGCGTGGGCCACATCGCGCCCGAGGCCGTCGACGGCGGGCCGATCGCCCTCGTGCGGGACGGCGACCGCGTCCGCCTCGACGTGGCCGCCCGGACGCTGGACCTGCTCGTGGACCCCGCCGAGCTCGACGCCCGCAGGACCGGGTGGGCGCCGCTGCCCCACGGGTACACGCGCGGCGTGCTCGCGAAGTACACGCGGCTCGTGCGCTCGGCGTCACAGGGCGCCGTGCTGGGCTAAGGGTGATACGTCCCGTTTGAGCCCGGACGAAAGTTCGTGCCACAATCCCGACTCACGCAGCACCCCCGCGGAACAAAACTTTCACATCTCCGGACCACCCCAGGAGCGACCCATGACCCCCGAGGTTTGGAAGACGATCGCGATCGTCGCGTACCTCGTCCTGATGCTCGCCATCGGCTACGCCGCCTTCCGCCGCACCGACGACCTCGGCGACTACATGCTCGGCGGCCGCCGCCTGCGCCCCGGTGTCGCGGCGCTGAGCGCCGGCGCCTCCGACATGTCGGGCTGGCTGCTCATGGGCCTGCCGGGCGCGATCTACGCGAGCGGCCTCGTCGAGTCGTGGATCGCGATCGGCCTGACGATCGGCGCCTGGCTCAACTGGAAGTTCGTCGCCCCGCGCCTGCGCGCCTACACCGAGACGGCGAAGAACTCGATCACCATCCCGAGCTTCTTCGAGAACCGCCTGCACGACACCTCGCGCCTGCTGCGCGTGGCCTCCGGCGTCATCATCCTGGTGTTCTTCACGTTCTACGTGTCCTCGGGCCTCGTGGCCGGCGGCACGTTCTTCGAGGGGTCGTTCGGCGCGCAGTACGCGACCGGCATCTGGGTCGTCGGCGGCGTGACGCTCGCGTACACGCTGTTCGGCGGGTTCCTCGGCGCCACGTGGACCGACGTCGCGCAGGGCCTGCTCATGCTCGCCGCGCTCGTCGTCGTGCCGGTCGTCGCCTTCGTCGAGGTCGGCGGCTGGGAGCCGGTGCGCGAGGGACTGCTCGCCGCCGAGGGCAGCGGCGCCGCGAACCACCTGTCGTTCGTCGCCGGCGCCTCCGCCACCACCATCATCTCGGCCGCCGCGTGGGGCCTCGGCTACTTCGGCCAGCCGCACATCATCGTGCGCTTCATGGCCATGCGCTCCCCCGCCGACGCCACCGCGGGCCGCCGCATCGGCATCAGCTGGATGATCGTCACCGCGCTCGGCGCGGTGCTGACGGGCCTCATCGGCGTCGCCTTCGTGGGCGCGCGCGGCGAGACGCTCGACAACCCCGAGACGGTGTTCCTCTACCTCTCGCAGGTGCTGTTCCACCCGCTGGTCGCGGGCCTCGTCCTGGCCGCCGTGCTCGCCGCGATCATGTCCACCATCTCCTCGCAGCTCATCGTCTCCTCCTCCGCACTGGTCGAGGACCTCGTCAAGATCGCGGGCCGCGAGATGAGCGCGCGCACCGAGGTGCTGCTGGGCCGCCTCGGCGTGCTGCTCGTGGCCACGGTCGCCGGCGTCATCGCGTTCGACCGCACCGACACGATCCTCGACCTCGTCGGCTTCGCATGGGCCGGGTTCGGCGCCGCGTTCGGACCCATCGTCCTGCTGAGCCTGTACTGGAAGCGGCTCACGAGCTGGGGCGCGCTGGCCGGGATGGTCACGGGCGCCGTCGTCGCCTTCGCCTGGGGACGCTCCCCGCTGGCCGACACGCTCTACGAGCTCGTGCCCGGCTTCGTGCTCGGCGGGCTCGCCGCGATCGTCGTCAGCCTCGTCACCGCCGCTCCGTCGCGCGCCGTGCAGGACGAGTTCGCCGAGGCCGCGCGGCTCGCGTCGGCCCGGGCGGGCGACGCGCCGACCGAGGCGTAGCCCGCCCGGGCGGCGCCCCGCCGCCCACGGGCTGGACGAGGTCGTTGCCGAGGCTAACTATCTGGCACGATGGCGGGGTGACGACGGAACCACCAGCACGCGGGGACGGGGCGGACGAGCCCGAGTTCCGGTTCCGTGACATCGCCGTCGTCGCCTACCTGCCGTCGGTCGTCAGCTCGCTCGGGCACGGCGCCGTCATGCCCGTGCTGGCCATCCACGCGGGCGACCTGGGCGCGAGCACCGCGGTGGCCGCGTTCGTCGTCGCCCTACTGGGCATCGGCCAGCTCGCCAACTCGCTGCCGTCGGGCGCGCTCGTAGCCCGGCTCGGCGAGCGCCGCACCCTGGTCATCGCGGGCCTGGTCGACGCCGTCGCGATGCTCGCCGCCTTCGCCGTGCCGTCGGTGTGGCTGCTGTGCGTCGCGGTGTTCGTCAGCGGCATGAGCTGGACGGCGTTCCTCCTGGCCCGCCAGGGCTTCCTCATCGACGCCGTGCCGGTCAGCCACCGCGCACGCGGCATGGCGCTGCTCGGCGGGTCGATGCGGCTGGGGATCCTGATCGGCCCGCTGCTGGGCGCCGGGCTCATCCACCTGCTCGGCGTACGGTCGGTGTTCGTGCTCGCGGCGGGCGCCTCGCTGGTGTCCGCGATCATCGTGACGCGCATGCCGGACTTCGGCCGGGTGTCCCGCGGGACCGTGCAGCTCCCCGTGCGCACCGTGCTGTGGGAGCACCGGCGCACGCTGCTCACCCTGGGCGTCGCCGTCGTCATCATCGGCGCGTCACGGTCGGTGCGCACCGGTCTGCTGCCCCTGTGGGCCGACCACGTGCACATCTCCGCCGCCGTCGTGTCGCTGCTGTTCGCGGTCGCCGCCACGATCGACATCCTGCTCACGCTGCCCGGGGGCTGGCTGCTCGACACCAAGGGCCGCCAGGTGGTCGCCATCCCCGTCGTGCTCGCGGTCGGCGTCGGCTGCCTGCTGCTGCCGCTGACCGACTCGGCGCTCGGCGTCGGCCTCGTCATGGTGGTCATCGCGCTCGGCAACGGGCTGGGCTCCGGCATCGTCATGACCCTCGGGGCCGACGTCGCGCCCGAGGAGGGCCGGTCGCAGTTCCTCGGCGGGTGGCGGCTGTGCGGCGACATCGGCAACACCGGCGGGCCGCTGCTCGTCTCGGCCGTGGCCGCCGTCGCGCCCCTGGCCGCCGCGCCCGTGGTGATCGGCGTGCTCGCGCTGGCGGGCACCCTCTGGGTGGGCCACTGGACGGGCCGCGCCGACCGGGACCGCAGGGGCCGCTGAGCAAGCCCGCGCGGGCGGCACGCCCCTGAGCCCGTGCGGCTCAGCCCGGCGCGCCTCCCGTCACCGCCGCGAGCGCGTCGGCGACCACCTCGTCCACGGTGCGGGTGTCGTCCACGACGACACCCGCCTCGCCGGGCTCGAGCGGCTCGAGGGTGTCGAGCTGCGACTGCAGCAGCGACGGCGGCATGAAGTGCTTGCGCCGGCGCATCCGGTCGATCAGCACGTCGTGGGTCGCCTCGAGGTGCACGAAGTACAGGTCCGCGTACCCCTCGCGCAGCCAGTCCCGGTAGGCGCGGCGCAGGGCCGAGCACGCCGTCACCGACGTCTGGCCGACACCCTCCAGCCGGGCGATCTCGTCCGCGAGGGCGCGCAGCCAGGGGCGGCGATCGGCGTCGTCGAGCGGGTGGCCCGCCGCCATCTTGTCGATGTTCGCCCGCGGGTGGAACGCGTCGCCCTCGACGAAGACGCTGCCGAGGGCGGCCGCGAGCTCCTGCCCGACCGTCGTCTTGCCGGTCCCGCTCACGCCCATGACCACGACGTGGCGCCGTGGCCCGGCCGGGGCGCCGGGCGTGGTCATCCCAGCACCGGCCAGAGCAGGGCGGCGATGAGGAAGACCGTGACGCCGAGGCTCGTCTCCAGCACCGTCCACGTCTTGAGGGTGGTCCGCACGTCCATGCCGAAGAACCGGTTCACCAGCCAGAACCCGGAGTCGTTGACGTGGGAGAGCACCGTGGCGCCCGCCGCGACCGCGAAGACCAGCAGCGTGATGCGGACGTCGCTCAGCCCCTCGGCCTCGACCTGCGCGGAGATGAGCCCCGCCGTCGTCGTCAGGGCGACCGTCGCCGAGCCCTGCGCCACGCGCAGCACCGTCGCGATGACGAACCCCTGCAGCAGGAGCGGCAGGCCGACGTCGGACAGCGAGTCCGTGAGCGCGGTGCCGATGCCGCTGGCCCGCAGCACGCCGCCGAACATGCCGCCCGCACCCGTGATGAGGATGATCGAGCAGATCGGGCCGAGCGAGTCGTCGAGCAGGCTGTTGGCACGGTCGGCCGTGAACCGGCCCGGCGCGAGCACCACGAGGGCGACGAGCACCGTGATCAGCAGCGCGATCGGCGTCTCGCCGATGAGGGTGAGGGTGTTCACCCAGGCGGCGTCCTCGTCGACCACACCGGCCGTGCCCAGCGTCGAGACCACGGTGTTGAGCGAGATGAGGACCAGCGGCAGGAGCAGCATGAGCAGCACGACACCGAACCGCGGCGGTGCCTTGGTCGCCGTGGCGGTCGTGGTGCCGCCGGCGCCGGCCCCGGCCTCGCCGTCCGCGCCCCCGTTCATCCGGCCGAAGACGGCGTCCGGGATGTCGACCACGTAGCGCCGGCCGAGGTAGCGGGCCACGAGGTACCCGCCGACGATCCACGTGACGACCGCGAGCGGAACGGCCATGAGGAGCGTGAGGCCGATGTCCCCCTTCATGAGGTCGGCCGCGGCGACCGGCCCGGGGTGCGGCGGCACGACGGCGTGCGTGATGCCGAACGCGCCGGCGGCCGGCAGGCCGTACCGCAGGATGCCGCCGCCGAACCGCCGCGCGACCGTGAAGATGATCGGCAGGAACACCACGAGGCCGGCGTCGAAGAAGATCGGCAGGCCGAAGATGAGCGCGGCGACACCGAGCGCGAGCGGCGCCCGCTTCTCGCCGAACCGGTGGATGAGGGTGTCGGCGAGCACCTGCGCGCCGCCCGTCGTCTCGAGCAGCCGCCCGACCATGACGCCGAACCCGACGAGCAGCGCGACCGACCCCAGCGTCCCGCTGAAGCCGGTCATCAGGGCGTCGGGGACGTCGGCGATCGGGATCCCCGCCGCGACGGCGGTGACCACGCTGACGAGCACGAGGGCGACGAACGCGTGGAGCTTGAAGCGGATGATGAGCACCAGGAGCACGGCGACCGCTGCGGCGGCGATCAGCAGCAGGGTCCCGGCCCCGTATGCGGGTTCGATGTCGGTCACGACCGCCTCCTCGCGGTGAGCCTGCAGGTGAAAACGATCTCGATACGGGGGCGAACCTACCAGGTGGCGAGGCACGGGTAGCCGCAGGTCACGCCTCGCGGCCGGGGCCGCCGTCGTCCCCGCCGCCACTCGTCTTCGAAACCGACGTTGATCGGCTTTGGCGGCCGTCAAAGCCGATCAACGTCGGTTTCGAAGACGAGTGGCGGCAGAGGCTCACTCCCCCGCCGTGCGGACGCCCTCCAGCTGGTCCGCGCGGCGGACGTGGCGGGTGACCCACGGGCCCAGGAGCGCCAGCAGCCCGGCGCACGCCGGCGCGACCAGCCCGATCCCGCCGAAGTACGCCGTGTCCGACGCGCCCGCCGTCGCCTGGACGAGCTGCGCCGTGATCGCCTGCCCCGCGGCCGGCGCGAGGAACCAGAGCGCCATGGCCTGTCCCTGGTAGGCGCGCGGCGCGAGCAGCGTGGTCGCCGCGAGGCCGACGGGCGAGAGGCACAGCTCGCCGAGCGTCTGGATCACGTACACCGAGGCGAGCACCCAGCCCGGCGTCAGGCCGTCGCCCGCCGCGGCGGACGCCCCGGCCAGCACGAGGAACGACACGGCCGCGAGCGCCAGCCCGATCGCGAACTTGTAGGGCGTGGGCGGCCGGTCCTTGGTGCGCACCCACAGCCACGCGAACACCGGGGCGAGGACGATGATCGACGCCGGGTTGACCGACTGGAAGAACTCGGGGCTCACGGTGAACCCGAGCACGTCGCGCGCGGTGCGGTCGGCGGCGAACGTGGCCAGCGTGGTCGCGGCCTGCTCGAAGATCATGAAGAAGAGCATCGCGGCGACGAACAGCGGGACGTAGGCGAGCAGGCGGCGGCGCTCGGCGTCGGACACCCGGGCGGAGTGGTACATGACGACGAAGAACGCGACGGGCGCGAGGAAGGCGACGTAGCTGAGGGTGTCGATGAGGGCGAGCACGCCCCACTGCCCCGACACGAGTCGCGCGAGGAGGTAGACGAGCGCGACGGCGCCCGCGACGAGCGCGAACATCCGCGCGACGGCAGGGCGCTCGCCGGGGAGCACGGGGTTGGGCACGTCGTCGCCGGCGCCGTGCAGGTGCTTGCGGCCGAGCACGAAGAAGACCAGCGCGACGGCCATGCCGACGGCGGCGACGGAGAACCCGGCGTGGTAGCCCCACACGGCGCGGACGGCGCCCACGATGATCGGCGAGAAGAGCGAGCCGATGTTGATGCCCATGTAGAAGATCTGGAACGCCGACTCGCGCCGGGTGTCGGCCCGGTCGTAGAGGGTGCCGACCATGGAGGACACGTTGGGCTTGAGCAGGCCGGTGCCGAGCGCGACGAGCACGATGCCGAGGTAGGCGAACCCGCCGGCGGGGATCGCGAGGCAGACGTGGCCTGCCGCGATGATCGTGCCGCCGTAGAGCGTGGAGCGCCGGGCGCCGATGACGCGGTCGGCCAGCCACCCGCCGACCACGGACAGCAGGTAGACGCCCGTGCCGTACACCGACACGACCGCCTCGCCGAGCGTCTGGTCGACCGAGGCCGCCGCCCGCGAGGGTGTCGGTGAGGTAGTAGACGAGGATGGCGCGCATCCCGTAGTAGCTGAACCGCTCCCACAGCTCGGTGGTGAACAACGTCATGAGGCCGAGGGGATGGCCGAAGAACCGGCGGTCGCCACCAGGGGCGGGGGTCTGCGGTCCGGGTTCCGGCGGCGGTGCCGCGGCGCCAGTGCTCATGCCTCGATCGTCGGCGTGTTCCCGGCGCGCCGCACCTCGGGAGGCCGGGGGCGCTCCACGGCGGGCCGCGCTTTTGTTGCCTCGGTCAACATCGGGCGTAGGGTGAAAACGAAGGAGGCACTCGTGATCACTCGAACGTCCAGGCCCGTCCTCTCCGGCGCAGCGGTGGCTGCCGCCCTGCTCCTGCTGGCAGGGTGCACAGGCAGTCCCGGCGACGACCCGTCCGGCGGGGCGAGCAGCCCGCCGTCGGTCTCGGCCTCCGGCTCCCCGTCCGGGGCGTCCGGGTCCCCCGACGCCGATGCCCCGGACGACGCCGGCTCCGGTGCCTCGTCCACGCCCGCTGCTGCGGACGGCGCCGGTGGAGCCGGCGCCGCACCCGAGTCGGAACGCTGCCTCACACCGGACCTGACCGGCAGCATCGCCCCCGGCGAGGGTGGCGGCGCGGCCGGCCACTACGAGGTGAGGGTCGTGCTGCACAACTCGGGCGACGCCGACTGCGTGCTGCAGGGCTGGCCCGGCGTCTCGTTCGTCGGCGACGGCGACGGCACGCAGATCGGCGCCGCGGCCACACTCGACCGGTCGAGCGCGCACGAGCCGGTGACCCTGGCGCCCGGCGACTCGGCGCACGCGTCCCTGCTGGTGGGCCAGGCCGAGAGCTACGGCGACGGCTGCACCGCGACGCCCGCCGACGGCCTGCGCATCTACCCGCCGGGCGAGACCCGCTCGCTGTTCGTCGAGAACGACGAGCTGACGCTCACCGGGTGCGCCGAGCCGGACCTCGAGCTGCTCGAGGCCGGGGCGTTCCAGCCGGGGGCATGACCCGCGGCGCCCGCGCCTAGGG
>DATGOB010000173.1:0-4258 GCA_036010205.1 Promicromonospora sp.
AACCGGCGCCTGTGCAACCAGGCGTTCTTCACCAAGGTCTACATAGAGGAGGACGACGAACTACGCGTCGAGAACGCGCGCCCCTTCGAGATGCTGCTCGACCCCGAAGTCAACGCGGACGCCCTCACCTGGGCCGCGAACACCGACAAGGCCCGAACCACGGCCCTTGATGCTTCGGGACAAGGTTCGAGCCTTGTGCGTTGGGTGCCCCCGGCAGGATTCGAACCCGCGACCTAGTCATTAGAAGTGACCCGCTCTATCCAGCTGAGCTACGGAGGCAAGCGAGCCGAGTTTAGCCTAGGTCGGGCAGGGCTTGACCCCGATATAGGACGCCGGGCCCGCACCCCCTCGACCCGCCCTGCACCGCCCCTGTATCGTGCGTAGTGACCAGAAGGGCCAATCGAGTCACTACGGAGTTCCGGTGCCCCGACCTCGCGTCCCCGACCGACGCGGCCGCATCCTCACCGCCGCCCGCGAGCTGATCCTCGCCTCGGGCTGGGCCCACGTCACCGTTGCCGACGTCGCGGCGCGCGCAGGCATCGGCAAGGGCGCCGTCTACCTGGAGTTCTCCGGCAAGCCCGCGATCCTCGAGGCCGTCCTCGTCCGCGCGGCGCGCGGGCTGACGGCGGCGGTCCACGCCCGCGTGCTCGACGCCCCCGGCCTCGTGGACCTGCCGACGGTCTACCGGTTCGGCGTCGAGGCCCTGCTCGACGACCCGCTCATGCGCGCGCTCTATCTCGGCGACGAGACGGTGCTCGGCGACCACGTGCACGCGGTGGCCGACGACCGCTACGTGCGGCGCATGGCATGGCTCGCCGACTACGTCACCGACCTGCAGCGCGCCGGCGTGCTCGACGCGTCCGCCCCCGCGGGCACCGTGGTGCGGATGCTCGGCATGTTCACCCTCGGGATGGTGCACGCGCCCGGCGTGCTCGGCGGGGCGAGCGCCGAGGAGCTGTCGGCGGCGGTGGCACTGTTCGCCGACGTCGTCGGACGCGGGCTGGCCGCGGACACGCCCGCCGACCCCGAGGCGGCCCGGGCGGCGCAGCTCGCGCTGCTGCGACGCCTCGACGAGCAGCTCGACCTGCTGGTTCGCGCGGACGAACCCGTCGACCCACCCACCCACGAGGGAGCGCGATGACCGTCTTCGACACCTGGACCGACCTCACCGTCTCCGGCGGCCCCGTGCGCGTGTACCGCGCGGGCGACACCGGCCCGCCCGTCCTGCTGCTGCACGGCGCCATGCTCGACACGGGCCGGGGCGTGTGGCGACGGGTGGCCCCCGCGCTGGCCGCCGCGCACCGTGTGCACGTCGTCGACCTGCCGCGGCACGGCGGCAGCAGGCCGTGGCGCGGCGTGCTCGACGACGCCTTCCTGCGCCGGTTCCTCGACGACCTGCTCGACGCGCTCGGGCTGCCCCGGGTCGCGCTCGTCGGCCTGTCGATGGGCGGCGGCCTCGCCACCGGGTACGCGCTCGACCGGCCCGAGAGGGTCAGCCGCCTGGTCGCCGTCGCCCCCGGCGGGATCGGCGCGCGGCGGCAGGCCCAGCTCCTCACCTGGCTGTACCTCCGGACGCCGGGCGCGCTGCGCCTGACGACGCGCTACCTCGCCCGACGGCCGGCGCTCGTCCGCCGGTCGCTCGTGACGAGCCTCGTCGCGGGCGAGGCCACGCCGGACCTCGACGACATCGTGCGTTCGGCCGTCGAGGAGGCGCAGGCGAAGGAGCGGCACGGCGAACCGGCCCTCGACGACTGGCAGGCCCGCGCCTACGGCCCGTTCGCGATGCGGCTCGACCTGCTGCCCGACCTGCCGCGGCTCACCGTGCCGACGCTGTGGGTGCGCGGTGACCGCGACACCCTCGTCGGGGAGACGGAGATGTCCGCGGCGGCGGCAGCGGCCCCCGGGTCCCGCCTGGTCACCGTGCGCGACGCCGGCCACATCGTCAGCCACGACCAGCCGGACGAGCTCGTCCGGCTGGTCACCGAGTTCCTCGCCCCGCTCCGCACGCCCTGACACCGCCCGTGTCGGTGGTCGCCCGTAGCCTGTCCCGCATGGCCACGGCACCGGTCGCCCTCGCACCCGACGTCGCGCGCAGGCTCCGCCTGCACGCGCAGGCTCTCACGCCCGCCGTCCGCCCGGTGGACGGGTCGCCCGCCGCCGGGGACGACGAGGGGCCTGGGCCGGTCGACGTCGTGCGCCGGATGGTCGCGCTCCAGGGGCAGGACCTTCCCGCCGTGCTGCGCGCGATCGCCGTCCGGTCCCGGCCGGGCACGACCGTCGACGACGTGCGCGCCGCCTTCGACGCCGGGGAGCTCGTGCGCGGGTGGACCCAGCGGGGCACGCTGTTCGCCACGACGCCGCGCGACCTGGCCGCGCTCGTCTCGCTCACCGGCGAGCGCGTGCAGCGTCAGGGCCGCCCGGTCCGCGAGCGCGAGGGCCTCGACGACGCGCTGATCGACCGTGCGGAGGCCGTCGCCCGTGAGGCGCTGGCCACGCCCGGGCCGGACGGCGGTCTGACACGCGCGGCGCTGACCGACCTGTGGCGCGCGGAAGGCCTGCCCGTCGAGGGGCAGCGCAGCTATCACCTGATCGTCACGCTCGCGCTGCGCGGGGTGATGCACTGGGGTCCCTTCTCGGGCGCGCAGCAGGTGCTGGTCGCGACGCCGCCCGGGCCGTCGGCCGAGGACCCCGGGGTGGCGCTGCGGCGCATCGCCCGCTCCTACCTCGCGGCGCGCGGGCCCGCGACGGCCGACGACCTCGCGTGGTGGCTCGGGCTGCCGAAGGTGCCGGTGCGGGCGGCGGTCGCCGCGGTGCGCGAGCAGGAGCCGGACGCCCTCACGGAGGTGACGGTCGAGGGCCGGACCCTGCTCGCCCCGCGGACCGAGCCGGTCGCGCCGCCAGGTGTGCTGCTCGTGCCCGGCTTCGACGAGACGGTGCTCGGCTACCAGGACCGCGACCTGATCGCGGACGCGGAGACGATGCGGCTCGTCGTGCCGTTCACGAACGGCACCTTCCGGCCCGCCGTGCTGCTCGACGGGCGGCTGGTCGGCACGTGGCGCCGCGCACCGAGGAAGGGCGAGCCCGCGTACGAGCTGGTGCCGTCGGTGCCGGACGAGGTCCGCGCGGCGGTCGAGGACGCGATCGCGGCCTGGCCGCACGACTGACCTCCTGCGGGCGCCGGGCCCGCGCGTCAAGATGGACCATGCTGCTCGCAGAGGTCGCCGCCACGTCCGACGCCGTCGCCGCCACGCGCTCACGCCTCGCCAAGCGCGCCGCGATCGCCGACCTGCTGCGCCGGACGGCCGCGGGCTCGGGCTCGGCCCCGGACCGGGCGGACGACCTCGAGATCGTCGTCGCCTACCTCGCCGGGTCGCTCCGCCAGCGCCGCACCGGCCTCGGGTACGCGGCTCTGCGCGACCTCCCCCCGCCCGCGGACGAGCCCCGCCTCACGGTGCACGACGTGGACGCGGCGTTCGCCGCGACGGCCGCGCTCGAGGGGCCGGGGTCCGCACAGGCGCGATCGGCCGCGGCCGACGAGCTGTTCGGCGCCGCGACCGAGCGCGAGCAGGCGCTGCTGCGCGGCCTCGTGTCGGGCGAGCTGCGGCAGGGCGCGCTCGACTCCGTCATGGTCGACGCCGTGGCCGAGGCCGCCGAGGTGCCCGCTGACGCCGTCCGCCGCGCGGTCATGATGCGGGGCGCCACGGGCCCGGTCGCGAGCGCCGTCCTGCTCGCCGGCGACCCGCTCGCCGCGCTGGCGTCGTTCACGCTCGAGGTCGGGCGGCCGGTGCGACCGATGCTCGCGCAGTCGGCCCCGGACATCACGGCGGCGTTCGCGAAGCTCGCCCCGGACGGCGATGCCGCGCTCTGCGTCGACGTCAAGCTCGACGGCATCCGCATCCAGGTGCACCGCGACGGCGACGAGGTGCTCGTGGTGACCCGCTCTCTCGACGACATCACGGCGCGCGTACCCGAGATCGTCGAGGCGGTCCGCGCGTTGCCCACCCGGCGGCTGGTGCTCGACGGCGAGGCGCTGGCGGTCGACGAGGCCGGCGTGCCGCGGCCTTTCCAGGAGACGGCGGCCCGCTCGGCGACGCGCGAGTCCTCGCGGGGACGCGGTGCCAGGGCCGAGGCGGAGCTGGCCGGGCAGCTGCGGCTGACACCGTTCTTCTTCGACGTGCTGCACGCCGACGGTCGCGACCTCGTCGACGACCCGCTGCGCGACCGCCTCGCCGTCCTCGACGAGGTCGCCGCTCCGCAC
>DATGOB010000174.1:0-2649 GCA_036010205.1 Promicromonospora sp.
GGTGTGGGTGGCGCTGCTCCTCTACGGGGGCCGGTGGCTGGACGACCTGCGCCTCTTGCGCTCGCGCGGTGTCAGCCGGCTGTTCGGCTGGGCACGGGTGCCGGATGCGACGACGTTCGGGCGCTTTCTGCGGCGTGCGGCCGGCGTGCTGGTGCCGGTGCTGGACGAGCTCCTCTGGCACGTGTGCTCCGGGTGCGCTGGCGGGCGGTGGGCGTGCCGCGGCGCGTCGTCCTTGGAGATCGTCCTTGTCGAGACCCCGCTCGTGCTGTCGGGGGTGCAGGTGACGGCGACGCCGGGCGGCGGCGCGGTCTGGGCGGCGTCGCAGGCGACGACGGAGTTGTCGGGCAAGGCGCTGGAGCGGAATCTCGGCGCGACGCTGGCGGAGACGCTGCAGGGGACGCCGGGGATGGCGGTGCGGTACTCGGGCCCCGCGGCGGCGGCGCCGGTGATTCGCGGCCTCTCGGGCGACCGGATCCTGGTGCTGCAGGACGGCCTGCGCACGGGCGACTTAGCGGGCTCGGCGGTGGACCACACGGTCACGATCGACCCGCTGGCGGCGTCGCGGGTGGAGGTGGTGCGGGGGCCGGCGGCGCTGCTGTACGGGAACAACGCGCTGGGCGGGGTCGTCAACGTAATCTCGGACGACGTGCCGGTGGACGCCCCGCCGCGCGCCGGCGTCGAGGCGGCGGGGCAGGCGGAGTCAGCACACGCGGGCGGCGGGATCGCGGCACGCGCGGCCGTGCCGGTCGGCCGCGGGTGGGTCTTTGGCGCGCGCGGTGGCATGCGGCGGACGGGCGACGTGCGGATCCCCGAGGACCCGGCGCTGGGACGTCGCCTGGCGAACACGGGGATGGAGAGCGTGAACGGGACGCTCGGCGTCGGGTACGCGGGCCGGACGGTTCGGGCCGGCGCGGCGCTGCGTCGCTACGACTTCGAGTACGGCCTCCCGGCCCGTCCGGGGACCGACCCGCTGCGCTGGGCCGGTCGCCGGGTCGAAGCCGTGCTGCGCGCCGAGGTCGAACTGCCGTCGTCGGGCCTCTCCGGCGTGCGGCTGGACGCGACGCTCCAGGACTACGCGCACGACGAGGTCGTCGTCGCCGGCGGGTCGGGGAACCGGTTCGAGCTGCGCACGGCCGCGGTCGGGGTGCGACTGGACCAGGCCCCGCGCGGCCCGCTCGGACGCGGCGCGTGGGGTGTGAGCGGGCTGTGGAAGGACTACACGAGCGAGGGCGCGACGTCGCTCACGCCGCCGGCGAACTCGACCGCGGCCGGCGTCTTCGGCTTCCAGCAGCTCGAGCTGAGCGACGACGGCGCGGCGCTCCAGCTCGGCGCGCGGCTGGACCGCTACGCCGTCGCGTCGCGCACGGCGCCGAAGTTCGGCCCCGGGCGCGAGCGGGTGTTCACCGCCGCGTCGGGCTCGCTCGGCCTGGTGCTCCCTCTGGGCGATGCGGTGAGCGCCGCGTTGACCCTGGCCCGTGCCTTCCGCGCGCCGACGGTCGAGGAGCTCTATTCCCGATCCGTCCACGCCGGGACGGGCGCGGTCGAGTTCGGGAACCCCGGGCTGGAGGCGGAGCGCGCGCTGGGCGCGGACGCCGTGATGCGCCTGCACTCGTCGCGCGTCACTGGTCAGCTTGCCGCGTACGTCAACCGCGTCGCCGGCTACATCTACCCGGCGGTCACGGGCGACACGGTGGTCGACGGCCACGCGCTCCCGATCGTCGGCTACGCGCAGCACGACGCGACGCTACGCGGGGTCGAGGGGTCGGTCGAGGCGGTGGTGGTCCGGAGCCTCGTCGTCGGGCTGGGCGGCGATGTCGTCTCCGCTCGCCGCGAGGGCGGCGGCACGATCCCGTTCCTTCCGCCCGCACGGCTATTCTTCGGCTTGCGATGGGACGACGGCGCGAGGCTCCTCGGCGCGCGCGTCCGCCACGCTGTCGCCCGGACCCGCATCAGCGAAGGGGACGAGACGCCGACCGATGCCTACACGCTCGTCGACCTCGAGGCGGGGGTGCGGAAGTCGTTCGGCCGGACGCGGCACTCGCTCACCGTCCGCGTCGACAACCTCGGCGACGTGCTGTATCGGGACGCGGCGAGTCGAATCAAGGATTTCGCGCCGAATCCGGGGAGGAATGTCGCGGTGGTGTATAGGGTGGGGTGGTGAGAGGGGTGGCGGTTGTGCGAGGCTGGCATCCGGCGCGATCTTCTGCGAAATTAGGGGACGGGTCGCGGACCGCCGGGGCCCGGACGGCAGGATCGCCTTGGAGAACAGCCAGGATGCCGAGCAAGCGCACCGCAGAGGAGTACACCGCTCCGGTCGAGGACTACCTCAAGACGATCTACGAGCTGGAGCGCATCACCGGGGCCGCGATGACCAACGACATCGCCGGGCGGCTCTCCGTCGCGCCGGCGTCCGTGAGCGGGATGGTCCGTCGCCTCGCCGATCAGGGGTTGCTCGAGCACGAGAAGTACAAGGGCGTGCGGCTCACCGAGGAAGGGCGCCGGGTCGCCCTCGGGACGATCCGTCGCCATCGCGTCATCGAGACCTACCTGACCCAGCGCCTCGGCTACCCCTGGGACATGGTCCACGAGGAGGCGGAGCGCCTCGAGCACGCCGCCTCCGACGAGCTGATCGACCGCATGGCCGCCGCC
>DATGOB010000175.1:0-2756 GCA_036010205.1 Promicromonospora sp.
CCGTCGTCGCGGCGGTAGGCGTAGGTGACGTAGCCGAGCAGCTGGCCGCCGTGGCCCCAGAGCGTGCCGCCGCACGGGAGGTCGAAGCGCTCGAGGCCGAGCCCGTAGTGAAAGCCCATGCCCATCGGCACGGTGGTGCGCATCTGGGCCAGGGACTCGTCGCTGATCAAGTCACCGCCGAGCAGCGCGTCGAAGAAGGTCTGCAGGTCGGCCGTCGTGGAGGTCATCTCGCCCGCGGCCCAGTCGAGGGAGACGTCCTGGTCGGTGACGTCGACGGTCGCCCCGTCGTCCAGGGTGGCCGTGGCGCGGACCGCCGGGGCGGGCAGTCCGGCGTCGTCGGGGAAGGTGGTGCCGGTCAGGTCGAGCGGGTCGAGGATGCGGCGCCGGACGACGGCGTCGTACGGCCTGCCCGTGACCGCCTCGATGAGGCGGCCGGCCACGACGTAGTTGGTGTTCGAGTAGCGGAAGTCGGTGCCGGGCGGGAAGTACGGGTCGTGGCGAAAGGCCTCGGCGAGGAGCTCGTCGGGCGTGTACGCGGTGAAGCGGGCGTCACCGCGCCAGCGGTTGGTGGACCAGCCGTCACCCTTCATGTAGTCGTACAGCCCGCTGGTGTGGTTGAGCACCTGGCGCACGGTGACGGCGTCGCCGCCGGGCACGACGCCGGGGAGGTACCGCTCGACGGGTGCGTCGAGGTCGATGCGGCCCTCGTCGACGAGCTGGAGGATCGCGGTCGCGACGAAGGTCTTCGTGATGCTGCCGATGCGGAAGCGTTCGTCGCCGGTGAGGGGGTGGTCGGCGTCGGGCTCGGCGCTGCCGGAGGTCCAGGTGCCGGCCGGGCCCGGTGCCGTGACCGAGACGAGCGCCGCCGTGGTGGACGGCGCCGCGGACGACGCGACGACGGACAGGAGCTGCGGGCGGGCGAGCGTCAGCGCGGCGGCCGCAGCGGCGGTGAGGGCGAGGAGCGTGACGAGGACGGCGGCGACGGCGCGGCGGAGCGGGGTGGTCATGCGTCGAACCTAGGAAACCGCGGTGGGGCGGGGACTGCGGGAAACCGGAGGGGTGGGTGCGGGGGGCCGTCGAAGGCGCCGGCGAAAGGCCAGATCCGGCCGGTGATTGGCGCGGCGACCGCGCTGCCGGACATGATCCGCGCCATGGCGCCACTCCCGCTGTTCCTGCTGCTCGTCGCGACTCCCGTCGTCGCTGGATTCGCTGCGACCTATCCCTGTGGCGCGAGGAACAGGAACGGCACGCGATGTCGCCGAGGCCGCAAAGGACCGATGGAACGATGCCACGACCACGCCGGTCAGGGCACGACACCTTCGGACTGGTTCTGGCTCGCCGGCTGCCTCGGCGGGTTCGTCATGTACCTCGTCTGGCGCGCGGCCTACCCCGGGCCGTTGCTCGAGACCCTTCTGGGCTGAGCTCACTCACCACCCGTCTGTGACGATGGTGGCCGCCTATCGGACACACGGCCCCCATGGACGGAGACCCGTGTTCATCACCCGCTCCCCCGCCGAGCCCTACCTCGTCCGCCGCGACGAGGGCTGGTTCGAGTACCAGCTGCCCGTCTCGGTCAAGGCCGTCGTCGCGTGGCGCGGCCGCCTCCCCCTGCTGCGCAACGAGCGTGACGAGTGGGAGCTCCCGGGCGGCAAGCTCGAACCCGGTGAGGACCCGGCGTCGTGCGTCGAGCGCGAGATCCACGAGGAGCTCGGCTGGCGCACCGCCGTCGGCGAGCCTGCCCACGCCTGGGTCTACGAGATCTTCCCGCACCGGCACGTCTTCGTCGTCACCTACCTCGCCACCTACGACGGCGACGAGGACCCCACGTTCAGCCACGAGCACAAGGAGCTCGCGCTCGTGCGCCCCGAGGACGTCGCGCGCCTGTCGATGCCCGACGGCTACCGCGCCGCCGTCGCCACCGCCGTCGCCCGCGGGCACTTCGCCTGACGCGGTCCGGGGGACGTCCCCACCCCAGGAGGGGGTCAGCCCCGTGTCGGCGTCGACCTGGGCTTTCGTACGTTCGATGGCGTGGAGACCGAGCCATACCCCAAGCAGGCGCTGTACCTCGCCGCCCCCGCCCTTGCCGCCCTCGTGGGCGTGCACCTGCTGCCCGACGCCGGGGGCGTCGACCCGATCCGCGAGCTCATGTCCGAGTACCCGGTGCGCTCCGACGTCGGCACGTTGTACACGCTGGCGCTGCTCGTCGCGAACGTCGCCGTCATGATCCTCGGGGTGCACTGGGTGCGCCACGGGATCCTCCGGTCGCGGCCGGGGGCCGCCGTCCTGCTGGCCGCCTGGTGCCTGAGCCTGCTCGGCCTGACCGTCTTCCTCAAGGACCCGGCCGGCAGCCACGGCACCCTGGCGGGCGCGGTGCACATGGTCTGCACCGTCGTGAACTTCGCCGCGATGCCCGCGCTGTGCGCGCTGCTGTGGTGGCAGCACCGGCGGGACGCGCGGTGGCGCGCGCCGGCGACGGCGGTCGGCGTCGTCGCGGCGCTGACCGCGGCGTGCGTCGTGCCGTTCGCCGTCGTGCTGGCGACCGGCGAGCCGGGGGCGCTGAGCAGCGCGTCGCTGGGGCTCGTGGAGCGCGTGGTCGTGGCGCTCGACGTCGTGGCCGTCGTCGTCCTGGCCGTGTGGTCGGGCAGCGCCGGCCGCCCCGACGAGCCGCGGCCGAGCAGCGCCCCATAAGCCCTGTCCTACGCCGGCTCCTCCTCGCTACGATCCGCTCGTGCCCACGACCACCCAGCTCGTCGCGT
>DATGOB010000176.1:0-61833 GCA_036010205.1 Promicromonospora sp.
GCAGCGGCTCGACTCGGGCAGCGTGAGCGCCAAGGACGCCGTCGCGCTCACGGACGAGCTCGCGTCGCTGGCGACCCGGCAGTCCACGCTCGAGGAGATCGAGCTCGACGTCATGGAGCGGCTCGAGGCGCACGAGGAGGCCCTGGCGAAGGTCGAGGCCGCCAACGACGCGCTCCTGGCGGACAAGGCCGGGGTCGAGGCCGAGCGGGACGCCGCGTGGGCGCAGATCGACGAGCAGGTGCAGGCGGTCGCGCGCGACCGTGCGAAGGCGGTCGAGGGCCTGGACGCCGGGCTCGTCGCGCTCTACGAGAAGCTGCGGACCCAGCTCGGCGGCACGGGTGCGGCGGTGCTCAACGGCAACCGCTGCGAGGGCTGCCGCATCGACCTCCCGCCGGGCGACGTCGCGGCGATCCGGGGCGCGGCGCCCGACGCCGTGGTCCGTTGCGAGGAGTGCGGCAGGATCCTCGTGCGCACGGCGGCGGCATCGACGGTCTGACGCGGGTCGCCGGGGCCGGGCGCGCGCTCAGCCCCGGCCGCGGGCGCCGCGCGCGAACGCGGGTGCCAGGGGGACGAGCGCCAGCACCAGCACGGCGGGCAGCGCGAAGCCGAGGCGCAGGTTGTCGCCGCCCACCAGGCCGGTGAGGACGGCGCCCAGCAGCGCGCCGACGTAGTTGAACTGGTTGAACCGCGCGATGACGGCGTCGACCCGCGCGCGGTCCGCCGTCGTGCCGGACGGGCAGGAACCACTGCCGGAGCCCGCGCCCGCGATGCGCCCCGCCGCCGAGAAGCTGAGCGGCGCGACGAGGGCGACCGCCCCGCCGAGCACCGCGAAGCCGACCACGGCCGTGACGAGCGACGGGGCGAGCACGATCAGCGCGAGGGCGGCGAACGCCACGACGGCGCCCGCCCGCAGCAGCCGCGTGGCCCCGAGGCGGGCGACCAGGGCGTCACCCGCCAGGCGCACGACGATCGCGCTCACCAGGTAGGGGAACGTCGCGAGCGGGACCAGGGCGGCCGAGGCGTCGAAGCTCGTGGCCAGGTAGACCGGCCCCCAGGTCGAGGCGGCGGTGTCGACCATGTAGAAGACGACCAGGCCGAGGCCGACGAGCCAGATGGGACGCCAGGGGACGGGCTCCGCCGGGTCGGGGGCCGGGGCCGGCGTGACTGCCGCGGGCGTCGCCTCGTACGACGGCACGACCGTCACGCCGGGACCCGCCGTGCCGATCAGCCCGGGCGTCGGCGCGCCGACGTCGGGCGCACGCCCGGGCAGGGTTGCCGGTGCCGTCCGCGGCAGGTACGGCGCGAGGGCCGCGAGCAACGGCACCACCGCGACGACGGCGCCGACGGTCAGCGGCAGGTGGCCGGTCGCCAGCGACGCGCCGGCTGCGAGGATGCCACCGGTGGTCCACCAGCCGTGCGACGACGGCAGGATCGGCCGCCCGTACCGCTCCTCGAGGGCGACGCCCTGCATGTTGGAGCCGGCGTCGACCAGGCCGAGCGCGAGGCCATAGACCGCGACACCGCCGACGAACACGGCGAACACCGGCGCGAGCACCACGCCGGGCAGCGCGACGAGCATGAGCACGAACGCCAGCCGCAGCAGGACGGCGCTGCCCGCGCGTCGCGAGGCGTGCTCGGCGACCAGCGAACCCACGCCGGCGAGCAGCACCATCATGAGCAGCAGCCCGGACAGGGCCACCCCGTCCAGGCCCCACCGGTCCAGGAACCGCGGCAGGCGGGTGGTGAGGCTGATGAAGACGAATCCCTGGGCGAAGAACGCCGCGGCGACGGCGACGCGGGCGCCGGTCAGGCTGGTCATGACCGCACATCCAACCGTCTGGCGGGCCGCGGCGCCAGCGTCAGGCGAGCACGAGCTCCAGGGTGCGCGGTCCGCGAGCCGTGCCGTCGCGCAGCGTGGCCTCGATCAGCGTCTGGTCCTTGCCCGAGCCGACCTCGGTGAGCACGACCGACCCCACGAGCTCCTCCGCGGCCTTGACCACGTCCTCGCTGGTGCGAGCCTCGGCCTCGCGCCGCAGCAGGTGGCCGGCCAGCACACCGCGCGTGTGCTTCGCGTTGTGCGACACCACCGTCCGCTTCCCGCCCGACTCACGCAGCACGCGCACCTCGACCCACTCGGCCGCACCCTCGCCTGTCGTCCGTGGCTTCCAGGCCGCGACGTACGTCGCGGACCGGCAGTCGACGACGACGTCGCCCGCTGCGCGCTCGTCGAGCACCGGGCTCAGCACGGGCTTCCAGGCGGTGGCGAGGCGGCCGACGTCGGGCAGGCTCACGCCCATGCCGAGGCGGTAGGCGGGGATGCGGTCGTCAGGGCCGACGACGCCCCACAGGCCGGAGAAGACGAGGATGCTCTCCCGGGCGCGGCGCGCGGCGTCGTCCGGCAGGTCGGCGAGGCCGGCCGCGGCGTAGAGGACGCCGGTGTAGACCTCGGCCGCCGGGCCCGCCGGCGCCTGGCGCAGGGTGGTGTTCCGCGCGACCTCGTCGGCCAGTCCGGCGCTCACGCCGAGCACCGACGTCGCGTCCTCGCGCGCGCTGACCTCGGCGAGCCGGTCCAGGAGCAGCTCCCGGTGAGCGGTCAGCTCCGGGTGGGTCAGGGCGGCGAGGTCGGCGGGTGCGGCGCCGTCGGGCGCGGGCGTCTTGCCCTCGGAGGGCGGCAGGAGCAGGAGCACGCCACCAGCGTAGGCGGCCCGACGGCGTCGCCGCGCCCGCGAGCCGCGTGACGTGCGACGCCGCGCGGTGACGTACTCTTCTGCCTGCGGACGAGTCGGTCGGACGGTCGCGTCGGGTGCCTCCGGGCGCCCGCCGAGGAACGTCCGGGCTCCACAGGGCAAGGTGGTGGCCAACAGCCACCCGGGGTGACCCGCGGGACAGTGCCACAGAAAGCAGACCGCCACCGGCTTCGGCCGGGGGTAAGGGTGAAACGGTGGTGTAAGAGACCACCAGCGCTGCCGGTGACGGCAGCGGCTCGGTAAACCCCACCTGGAGCAAGGTCAGACAGACTGTGTCGGAGGGCTGCCCGCCCGATCCTCCTCGGAGGAACACAGTCGGGTAGACCGCTCGAGCCCTGCGGCAACGCAGGGCCTAGATGGATGACCGTCGCCCGCGCCGGGGTAACCCGGCGCGGGAACAGAACCCGGCGTACAGACCGGCTCGTCCGCACTCAACGGTCTGGCCTGCGGCGGAGCGCCGGCCATCGGCGCTACCTCGCGTTGCCGAGGGAGACCCGGCGCCGCAGGGCCTGGGCCAGCGGTGCCTCCCACGCGTCGGTGCCCTCCGTCGGATCGGGACCGTCGTGCGGAAGCCGGGCCATCGTCTGCTTGGTGACGCGGACGGCCTCCCGGTCGCGCCGGGCGATGCGCCGGGCCAGGCGCTTGGCCTCGGCCCCCACCTTCTCGGCCGGGACGACGGATTGCACGAGCCCGCCCTCCAGCGCCTCCTGGGCGTTGACGGCATCGCCGAGCAGCAGCATCGCGCGGGTCCAGCCGGAACCGATCTCGGCGACCAGGCGGTCCAGCACCTCGCTCGGACCCACCGGGATGCTGACGACCGTCTCGGGCGCGCGGAACCGCGCGTCCTCGGCGGCCACGCGCAGGTCGCTCGCGACCGCCAGCCCGAGCCCTGTTCCGGCGACGTTGCCGTGCAGCGCGGCGACCGTCACCGCCGGGCAGGTGCGCCAGGCGCGCAGCACCTCGTCGCTGAGCTCGACAAGGTTCCGGTAGCCGTCGGGGTCGGTGGTGGCGAGCTGGGCGAGCTCGTCCAGGTCGCCGCCTATGCAGAAGTGGCGCCCTTCGGCGCGCAGCACGATGGCGGCGACGTCGTCGGGCAGCGTCGTGAGCACGTCGCCCAGGGCGGTCAGCGTCGCTCGGTCGAGCCGGTTGTCGCCGTCGGGGCGCGTGAGGGTGACCACCAGCACGGCGTCCTCGCGGTCAACCACGACGGGTCCGGCGGCGGACGCGCTCTCACCGGCGGCCACCGCCGCACCAGCACCTGCGGTCGCGGCTGGACGGGGTCGCCGCCGTACCGGCACCGAACGTGTTCCGCGGAAGGCGAGGGTCTCGTCGTAGCCCACCGGCCCGGCGAGCTCGAGATCGAACCGCTGCAGCAGCTCGGGGAACAGTGTCGTCGCTTCCAGACGGGCCAGCGGTGCGCCCAGGCAGTAGTGCATGCCCACGCCGAAGGCGAGGTTGCGGCGAGGCGGACGCGAGAGGTCCAGGTCGTGCGGCGAGTCGTAGGCGTCGGGGTCGTGGTTGGCCGCGGCGACCACGGCGTGCACGATCTGCCCGGCCTTCACCGGGATGCCGCCCGGCAGCTCCGTGTCCTGCGCTGCGTACCGGGTCATGAGCTGTACGGGCGACACGAAGCGGACCAGCTCCTCGACGGCGCCGTGCACGGCTTCCGGGTGCTCGAGCATCCACGTGGCCTGGTCGGGCCGGCGCAGGAGCTGCACCACGCCGTCGGACAGCAGGGACGTCGTCGTCTCGAGGCCCGCCTCGATCATGACGTTGAGCTGGGAGCCGGCCACCGCGCGCACCGCGGGGTCGGTCTCCGTGTCGAGCCACTCTCCCAGCGGGGAGTCCTCCGGGAGCCGGGGCCTCGGCTGGGCTACGAGCTGTTCCCAGTACGCGTTCCACAGCTTGCCCGCGCGGTCGGCCTGCGCCATCCGCGCCTTGCTCGGCGCGAGGTCGTGCACGTTCGAGAGCATGCGGCTCATCTCGCACAGCAGCGGGATGTCCTCGCGCGGCAGCCCGAGAACGATGCAGAGCACCGCCATGGGCAGCCGGTCGCCGACAAGGGCCCCGAAGTCCGCCTCGCCGTCGGCGCGCAGCACCGCATCGAACCGGTCGAGGTACTCGTGGACGGTCTGGACGATCTGCGGTGTGAGGTCAGCGACCGACCGCGGTGAGACGAACGAGCCAAGGCTGCGGCGCAGCGCGGCGTGCCCGGGCGGGTTGGTGCCGAGCGCGGAGTCGTGCAGGAACTTCAGGCCCGGGTGCCGCACCCACGTCGGCTGGCGCGCGGTGCGCCAGGCGGCGTCCACGGTGCGCCAGCCGGATCCGCTGAGCACCTCGTGGCTCGTGTCGTGCGAGGTGACCATCCAGGCTCCCCACGGCATGCGTACCGCCGGGCCCATGGCTCGCAGCTCGTCGTAGACGGCGTGGGGGTCGGCGCGCCCTTCGGGCGTGCTCAGGTGCCGGATCAGCTTCGTCACGCGGTGTCGGGACTCGCGGTCCGAACTGGTCGCGACGGCGTCTGTCGTCTTCCGGGATCTGCCGGTCTGGTCAGGCACTGGGGGCTCCTTCTTCAGCCAAGACACCATCTCGTCTGCCGATGGACAACGTTAAACATAACGTGCATACCGGGCAGAACAGTCGGTCCTTGCGGGTCGCCGTGTGACCATTGCGTAAAAAAGCGACTATGAGGCAGCCATGTGGCGGTGTGGGTAGTCTTGTGCGCCGTTGGCGCAACCTGGCGGCCGCGGCAACCGCCTGCCAGGCCGACCCCGGTGTCGAGGACCCGCTGTCGGTTCGTCACGAACGACACCGTCGTTGCCGGGTCGGTCGGCGCAGAGGTGCGACGCCTCGGGGAGGTTGCGGTGGAGCCCTCGGTGCGCCCCCAACCGCTGGTGCTCGTCCCGAGCATCGGTAGATCGAGTCGCCACCGTCCTCGACGAGGCGCGCCGGCCCCTCGAGCTCATGCTCACGATGCAGGTCCCCGACGGCGAACGCGCGCAGGCAAGGCGCACGTCGATGCCGTCTGACGCTCCAGGGGCAGGTCAGACGCGGGCAGGCGTCCGGGCGGCCTGGCGCTCGGGAGTGAACGTCACCGGCAGCGTGGCCGGGTAGCGCGACCACGGCGACGGCGCCCACCTCACCACCGGGTCGGTGAGCCTCAGGTCGAGCCGTTCCATGAGGCTCTCCACCGCGATCTTGACCACGAGCCGCCCGGGGCGCTTGGCGGGGCACGCGTGCGGCCCGACGCCGAAGGACAGGTGCGACCGGTTGCCCGCCTCGAAGAAGTCGTCGCTGGTGCGTACCCGCGGGTCGTTGTTCGCGGCGGCCACGCCCATCACGATCGCGTCACCGGCGCGGATCCGGGCGGTACCGAGGGTGCAGTCGGTCACGGCGTACCGGGCGGGCAGGTTCGCGACGGGCGGCTCGCTCCACAGCGTCTCGTCCATCGCGTCGTCCAGGCCGCGGCGCACGCCGGTGACGCGGCCCGTGTACCGGGGGTCGGTGAGCATGCGGCGAAGTGTGGCCGCGATCCAGGTCACGAGCATCTCGTTGGCCGCGCAGATCGCGATCACCATGGAGTGCACGATCTCGGTGTCGTCCTCGAAGTTCGGGTGCTCGATGAAGCTGGTCGTCAGGTTCGGGCCTGGCTGCGCCCGGGTCGCGACGACGTGGTCCAGCACGATCTGGTCCATCCGGACCAGGGCTGACGCGGGATCGCCGCCGTGCCCGAAGATCTCGCTCGCGCAGCGCAACAGGTCGATCCCCTGCCGCTCGTCGAAGCCGAACATGCCCGACACCGCCAGGAACGACACCGCCGCCGCATACTCGCCCATGAGGTCCGCACTGCCCCTGGCGGCGAACGAGTCGATGAGCCGGGAGCAGACGACGCGCACGAGCGCCGCTGTCCGGGCCTCGTCCATGGCGGCGAACGCGTCGTCCACCGGGAGCCGCAGCCGCCGGTGCTCCGCGCCGTCCGAGAAGTACAGGTTCCGCCGTCCGGTCGGGGACAGGATGGCGTGCAGGGTCGACTGCGGTGGCAGCTGCTCTCTCCAGTGCCGTGGGTTCCGGGCGAAGACGCTCTCCGTGCGCATCACCTCCATGACCTCGGCGTGCCCCAGCACGAGCCAGCCCGGCACGCCTGGCTCCAGGTCCACGGGGGCCACCGGCCCCCACTGGTCCTGCAGCTTGCGCAGCTCCGCATTCATGTCCTCTGCACCGGTCAGGTCCACCAGCGCGACCCGGCCTCCGCTCCGCTGCGGTTCCCGGTCAGGCATGCCCCTCCACCCGTCGACATCCATCCGAATGATCCATCGAAATCTGGGGCGACCTGCGTAGACGCCCGATCAGGCGTTTCTATCACGGGCAGCAGAGAACAGGAAACACGCGGTGATGATCCCGGTCGACGCGCCTCGACCAGCGCGACGACCGGGCGAACGAGCTCGGGCCACGTCTAGACTTCATCGCTCGGCAGGAGGCGGGCTAGCAGGACGGGGTGCGGTGGGTGGCGAGCACATCGAAGACCTTCGGCATGCTCTGGGGAGCCCAGCTCGTCCTGCTCCTGCTCTCGACCGGGAGCGCCCTCGCCCTCTCGCTGTCGGTCTTCGACAGGACGGAGGCCGTCACGGCGCTCGCGGCGGTCACCGCGGTGAGCCTGGCGAGCTCCATCTACCTCGCTCCGGCGATCGGGACCGTGATCGATCGAGTGCCTCGCAAGGTGGCGATCGTCGGGGCGAACGTCGGCGTCGGCGTCACGTCCCTCGCGGTCGCTGCGGTGGTGTGGCGGGACCTGCCGACCTGGCTGCTGATCACGCTCGTGCTGTGCGCCGGGATCTTCTCCACGGCGATCGGCCTGTCCCTGCAGGCGTCCGTCCGCCTGCTGCGCCGTGAGGCCGACCTGACGAGGGCGAACGCCGTCGTCTCGGTGATCGAGAACGCCCCGGTGTTCGCCGGACCGCTGATCGGGGCCCTGGTCTACGCGCTGGCGGCCCCGCACTGGGTCTTCGTGATCGAGGGCGTCGGCGCTCTGGCCGTCGCGTTGCTGGTCTCGCGGATCGCGTGGGACGTCCCCGACCCCGTGGCGATGCGGCGGTCACCGAACCCGTTCCACGGCCTGCGGCGAGGTTTTCGCTTCATCCTCGGCGACCGGGACCTGCGTGCCGTGCAGGTCTCGTTCGCCGGGTTGAACGTCGCAGGCGGGTTCGCGACCCCCGTCGCCACCGCGTTCGTCCTCGCCGGAGCCGGCGGTGCGATGGCGGCCGAGTCGTGGCGGCTGACGACGGTCAGCATCGCAGGATCGCTGGGCCTCCTGCTCGGCTCCGCCGTCGTTCTCGGGCTGGTCGGCCGGGTCCGCCGCGGGACGATGATCGTGGGCGGCATGGCCGCCGGCGGCCTGCTCGGTCGCGTCGGACTGGCTCTCACCACGTCACTCGTCGGGATCGCTCCCGCGTACGTGGCCCGCAACATCTGTGTCCAGGTCTCGAACGCGCCGCTGACCGCGATCTGGCAGGAGCGGACGCCGCCGGAGATCCAGGCGACCGTCTTCGGCGCCCGGCGCCTTCTCGGTCAGGGCCTGTACCCGGTCGCAGTCGTCGCCGGCGGTCTGCTCGTGGACGCCCTCGTCCGGATGGGGGTGCCCGCCGTCGGAGCGATGACGATCGCGCTCGCGGGTGCGGGTCTGGTCGAGGTGGTCTGCGGGCTCGGTCTGTGGGCGACGAGGGCTCCGAAGCGGCTCGAGACCGCACCGGCCGTGCGGGAGCCCGCGGACGCTGCGTGACGCAGCCGAACCGCTCACCGCCCCACGCGGTACCGCTGCAGCACCACCCCACCCGCGAACCCCCGCGTCTCCACCAGTTCCAGCTCCACCCACCCGTCCAGCGCCCCGAAGAACGGCGTCCCACCGCCCAGGAGCACCGGGTGCGTCACCACGGCGACCTCGTCGACCAGCCCGGCCCGCAGCGCCGTACCGCCCAGCGCGGCTCCACCGACCCGCATCGGCCCGCCGTCGCCCTCCTTGAGCCGGGCGATCTCCGCGACGGCGTCGCCGGCGAACAGCCGCGTGTTCCCCTCGACCTCTTCGAGCGTGGAGGAGAACACCACCTTCGGCGTCTCCTGCCAGTTCCGCGCGAACTCGACCTCGGCCGGACTCACGCCGGGCTGCTGGTCACCGGTCTGCCAGTAACGCATCGACTCCCACAGCCCGCGGCCGTAGAGGAACAGCTCGATCGTCCGCTCCTCCTCGAGCCAGAACTCGAACAGCTCGTCGCTCGGCTCGCTCCAGCCGAGGTCGCCGTCGGGCGTGGCGATGTAGCCGTCGAGGCTGAGGTTCATGCCGTAGACAAGTTCTCGCATGGTCGAGCTCCTCTCGTGGGAGTGGCCCGGCAGGGGCCTTCCGGATCAGAGACGCCGACCGGCGGCGAAAGTCATCTCACCCACGCCCTGTTCACCAGCACCTGGACACCCTCGGGAACCGCCGCGGCGTCGCCCGCGTACGCCCGCTCGCCCCACGCCATCACCTGCTCCAGCTCGGGGATGCGGGCACCACCGGAGACGCTCCCGCCGCCGTCCGTCGTCCACAAGCCCTGCCAGTCGTCGCCGACCAGCAGCACCGCCCCGCCGAGCAGCTCGAGGACGGCGCTGTCCAGCCCCTCCAGCAGGTCTGCCGACCCGAAGTCGCACGCGTCGCACCCGCAGTCGGGGAACAGCTCGGCCTCCGCTGCGTCGGCGAGGCCGACCCGGACGGACGGCACGCCGCCGTCCGGAGATTCCTCCACGACGACCAGCGGCTGCGTGCCCGGCTGCGCCGAGACGAGACGCACCCCTGAGCCGTCACGCGACGCCTCGACGTCCGCCAGCCCGGACAGCACCTCCACCCACGCCCGCGCCCGGAGCAGGACGGCGGTGTACCGCCCCGGGTCCGTCACGCGCGAGTACTCCTCCTCGGACGCCTCCCGGTCGGCGTGCGGGTTCGGCCACGACGGCGGGTCCGAGCGCGCGTAGACGTCGGCCACCCGGGCGACCAGCGAGGAGGCATCCATGCGCGGAACAGTAGCGGCCGCTGCTTTTCGTCGCCGAGCGGGCCAGGGGATGAAAGCCTGGCCCCATGACGGACGAGACGCGCCCCGCGACGACCACAGAGGTACCCTCCTCGGCCGGCCCCATCACCCTGGGCCTCGTCCTGATCCTGGGCGGCCTGGTCCTGCTGTGCCTGCCTGCCCTGCTGGACATGCTCGGAGCCGGTGAGGGTGCGGCCCTGCTGCTCTGGTTCCTCGGTGGGGCCGGCCTGGTCGCCGGCGTGGTCCAGCTCGTCATCGGCATCCACCGGCTCGCCGACAACGTCGACCGCGCCGCGCGGGCCGTCCTGGAGGCTCGGCGCGACTGACGCTGACGTCACCCCACCATGTCCGCGCAGCTCATCGCGGTGTCGGGCGCGAGGACGCCCCCGGAGCGCTCGAGGTGCGCCTCGCCCCACACGCGCACGCCCTCGACCACGGGCAGCACCGTCTCCCCGTACGGCGTGAGCCGGTAGATGACCGGCGCGGGCACGGGCCCGGTCTCCAGCCGCTCGACGAGCCCGTCGGCCTCGAGCTCGCGGAGCTGCTCGGCCAGCACCTTCGGTGTGATGGGCGCGGCCCGGCGGCGCAGCCCGGCGAAGTGGGACTCGCCGTGCGCGAGCCAGTACAGGAGGGTCAGCTTCCACTTGCCGCCGATCGCGGCGAAGGCCGCCGCCATCGGGCAGCCCGGGATCGGGTTGACGCGCGAAGGTTACCTGAAGGTGCGTTCTTGTCCACGACCGGTCTCCGCTCGATAGTCGAGAAATGACCACTTCATTCCTGAGCATTTCATATCGGCGAATTCTTTCGGCAGGCCTTTCGGCGGCCCTCGTGCTGACGACGGCGCTCACCACGGCCTCGGCCGCCCAGCACGCCTCGGCGGGCGGTCAGGGCGACTTCGACTGGGAGATCGGGAGCTGGCGCTCGAGCGTGCGCGTGCTCGCCGACCCGCTCTCCGACACCCCGGACGAGTGGCTCCGGTTCAGCGGAACCACCGTCGTCAAGCCGCTGGCGGAGGGCCGCGCCAACGTCGTCGAGCTCGACGTCACGGGTCCGGCGGGCACGCTCGAGGCGCTCAACCTGCGGCTCTACGAGCCCCAGGCGGACCGCTGGAGCCTGACCTTCGTGAACGTGCGCGACGGCCTCCTCACCCCCGCCGTCCACGGCGGCTTCGACGGCCGCGTGGGGACGTTCTACGGCGACGACGTGCTCGGCGACCGGCCGATCAAGGTCCGGTTCGTCGTCACGCGCGTCAGCCGCGACGAGGCCCGGTTCGAGCAGGCGTTCTCCGCCGACGGCGGCGCGACCTGGGAGACGAACTGGGTCGTCGTGGACAAGCGCGTGCGGCGCTGAAAAGAACCGGACCGCGCACGGCCCCGTCCCTACACTGAGAACGCCCGCCCAGCGCGGGCGTTCTTCGTTTCCGACGAACTTTTCTGACCGAGATCTCCGAGTGAAAGGCTCCCCGTGACCGTCGTCGCGATCCAGGACCAGGTGGAGGCGGCCGTCGCGGCCGCCCTGACCCGGGTGCTGCCTGCCGAGCAGGCCGGCGCCGCCCCGGTGGTCCGACGATCCGACCGTGCCGACTTCCAGGCCGACGGCGCCCTCGCGGCGGCCCGGGCGGCGGGGCGCCCGCCGCGCGACCTCGCGGCCGACGTCGCGAGCACGCTCGCGGGCGCGGTCACGGCCGAGGTCTCGGGACCGGGCTTCCTCAACCTCACCGTGCCCGACGCCGTCGTGTGGTCGGCCGTCGCCGACCGGCTGGCCGACGACCGCCTCGGTGTCGCGGCGCCGCGCACGGGCGAGCGGGTCGTCGTCGACTACTCGGCGCCCAACGTGGCCAAGGAGATGCACGTCGGGCACCTGCGGTCGTCCGTGATCGGCGACGCGCTCGTCCGCGTGCTGGGGCACCTGGGCGCCGACGTCGTGCGGCAGAACCACGTGGGGGACTGGGGCACGCAGTTCGGCATGCTCATCCAGTACCTCGACGAGCACCCGGACGCCGACTGGCGCGGGCAGGGCGCCGCGACCATGTCCGCCCTCGACGCCCTCTACAAGCAGGCGCGCGCCGCCTTCGACGCCGACCCCGTGTTCGCCGACCGGTGCCGTGCCCGCGTCGTCGCGCTCCAGGCGGGCGACCCGGGGACGGTCGCGGCGTGGCGCGACCTGGTCACCGAGTCGGAGCGGGCGTTCGAGGCCGTCTACGCGCGCCTCGGCATCCTGCTCGACGCCGGGGACATGGACGGCGAGTCCCGGTACAACGACGCCCTGCCCGGTGTCGTCGACGAGCTGCTCGCCGCGGGCGTCGCCACGGAGTCCGACGGCGCCGTCGTCACCTTCACCGAGGGCGTCACCGGCCCCGACGGCGCCCCCGTGCCGCTCATCGTGCGCAAGAAGGACGGCGGCTTCGGGTACGCCGCCACCGACCTGGCCACGCTCCGGCTGCGCGTGGGGGAGTACCGGGCCGACCGCATCCTCTACGTGGTCGACGCGCGCCAGGCGCTGCACTTCCGCATGGTGTTCGACGCCGCACGCCGGGCGGGCTGGCTGCCCGACGCCGTGCGCGCCGAGCACGTCCCGTTCGGCACCGTGCTCGACCGCGACGGGCGCCCGTTCAAGACCCGCTCCGGCGGTACGGTGCGCCTGGCCGACCTGCTCGACGACGCCGAGGCCGCCGTGCGGGCGGTGCTCGCGGAGCGGGACGCCGTCGACGCGTTCTCGCAGGAGGATCTCGACACCGTGGTGCGCGCGGCGGCCGTCGCCGCCGTGAAGTACGCGGACCTGTCGACGACGCGCACCAAGGACTACGTGTTCGACGTCGAGCAGATGGTCGCGACCAGCGGCGACACCGGCGTCTACCTCCAGTACGCGCACGCGCGTGTGCGGTCGGTGCTGCGCCGGGTCGGCTGGGCGGAGGGCGATGCGACGCCCCTCAATCCCAGCCTGCCCGCGCACCCGGCGGAGAAGGAGCTCGCGCTGACGCTCGACGCGTTCGACGCGACGCTGCACGCGGTCGACCGCACGCTGGAGCCGCACCGCCTGTGCGGGTACCTGTTCGACCTGGCCACGGCGTTCACGCGGTTCTACGACGCGTGCCCCGTGGCGCGGTCAGCGGGCGCCGTGCGGGTCAACCGCGTCGCGCTGTGCGCGCTCACGGCGCGCACGCTCGCGACGGGGCTCGGTCTGCTGGGCATCGCCGCACCGGACCGGATGTGAGCCCGGAGGTGAGCGCGGCCCGGTTCGACACAATGGTCCGATGATCACCTCCGAGCTCGCGCGACGGCTGCACGACGCGGGCCTGGTCTGGTCGCCGTCCGACGGCGACCAGTTCCAGGTCCGCTCACCCGGGCTGTCCGGCGACGTCTTCACCGTGAGCACCATGACCATCGAGGCGCACGAGTACCCCACCGGCACCATCCTGGGCTTCAACGGCACGACCGAGTGGGCGCTCGACTCGGTCGCCATCGAGGACGCGCTGTGGCTGCCCCGCGAGGACCAGCTCCGCGGCCTGCTGCGCTCGACCTTCCGGGCCCTGCGCCGCACCGACGACGGCTTCGAGGTCGAGGTCGACCTGCTGGGCACCACCCGTGTCTTCACCGACCCCGACCCGGCCGAGGCGTACGGGCAGGCCCTGCTCGCCCTCATGGAGCTGAGCCGCTGATGGCGCTCTGCGCCGACAGCCACGTGCACAGCGAGTGGTCCTGGGACACGGGCGGTCCGCGCTCGGGCGCCGTCGGGCGCATGCGCGCCACGTGCGCCCGCGCGGTGCGCATCGGCCTGCCCGCGCTGTTCTTCACCGAGCACCTCGACATCCCGGGCTCGTGGCGCGCGGCACCCGAGGACCTCATGCCCCACCAGCGGCACTACCTCGACGACGCCGGCCGCGTCACCGTCGACCCGCTCGACGCCGCGGGCTATCTCGATGCCGTCGACCGCATGCGGCACGAGTTTCCCGACCTGCACATCGGTACGGGCGTCGAGCTCGGCCAACCACACCTCGCCGGCGCTGCCGCGGCCGAGATCATCGACCTCGGCCGCCTCGACCGCGTGCTCGGCTCGCTGCACACGCTGGACCTGGGTGGCGGTCCCGCCGAGCCCGTGACGCTCTTCCGCGAGCACGCGCCGGACGTCGTGCTGCACCGGTACCTCGAGGAGGTGCCCGCGATGGTGCGCGGCTCCGACGCGTTCGAGATCTTCACCCATCTCGACTACGCCGTGCGCTCGTGGCCGGCCGAGGAGCACGGGCCGTTCGACCCGCGCCGGTTCGAGGAACCGATCCGCGCCGCGATGCGCGCGATCGCCGACGGCGACCGCGCCCTGGAGATGAACACGCGGCGCCTGTGGCCGTGGATGGCCCGGTGGTGGGTCGAGGAGGGCGGCCGCGCGGTCAGCGTCGGCAGCGACGCGCACACCCCGGAGGCGCTGGCCACGGGTCTGCCGGAGGCGGCGGCGATGCTGGAGCACGAGGGCTTCCGCCCGTCCCGCGACCCGGCGGCCCTGTGGCGCCTGGGCTGAGCCCGAGCTCGGCCCTTTGTCAGGCGCGGACCGAACACCCGGGCTGGTCTGCTGCAGAGTGCCGAGCACCGAGCGGGCCGGCAGCGCAGAGCACGCGCATCCTGGGTGGCATGCACCCAGGAGCACTCCTGCCTCGTGGTGCCGGGCCGGCAGCGGCACAGTGGAGACATGAGCGCACCGAGCCCCGCACCCGCCCGCCTCGCCGTCGTCGGTGGCCGCGTCCACCGCACGCCCAGCCGGGTGGAGCACACCGACCTGCACACCGACGGACCCGTGATCGTCGCCGCACCCGGTGAGACTCCCGCCGACCTCACGATCGACGCCCGCGGAGCCTCCGTCGTGCCGCTGCTCGTCGAGTCGGTCCTCGACGAGCCGGCCACCGTGCCCGCCGACGCCTTCGACCTCGTCCCGGGCAACCCCGCGACGTTCGCCGTCCTCGACGGCACCGTGAGCGCCGACCGGATCACCCGCATGCTGATCGCCGACCCCGCGGGCCTGCGCGCCGTCGTCGTCGACGGGACCGTCGTGGTGCGCGACGGCGCGGCACTGCGCCCGCGCGGCACGTCCGCCTCGGGCGCTGCCCTGGCGACGGACGATCCGCGGCTCGGCGCGTGGCGCGACGACCGCAGGGACATGACGCAGCACCTCACGCCGGACGGCCGCTACAGCGAGACCCGCGGCGGCGTCCGCGACGCGTACACCGGGAGCTTCTGGCTGGACGGCGACCGCATCACCTACCTGGACGACACCGGCTTCTGGGCGTTCGGCCAGTACCACGACGGCGTGCTGCACCACGCGGGGTTCGTCCTGCGGCTGCGGTGACTCACGCGCCCCCGTGCAGCATCGGCCGGTACACCAGCTCCTGGATGTGCCCGTCGAGCGTGCGGTGCTCCAGCAGCTCGAGGTCGAGGTCCTCGGCCCCGCGGAAGACCGGGGCCTCGCCCGTCCGCCCGGTGACGACGGGGAACAGCGTCACCTGGAGGCGGTCCACGAGCCCCGCGGCGAGCAGCGCGCGGTTGAGCGCGAGGCTGCCGTGCGAGCGCAGCGGCACCTCGGACTCCTCCTTGAGCCGCGCGACGACGTCCACCGCGTCGCCCCGCGCCACGACGGCGTCGCGCTCGAGCGGGCCGTGCAGCGTGCTGGAGACCACGGTGGCGGGCAGCTCGACCATCCGGCTGACCCAGGGGTCGCGGACGGCGGGGTCCGTGACGGTGGCCAGCATCTCGACGAACATCCGGTAGGTCGTCGCGCCGAACACCATGCGCTGGTCCGGCTCGTACAGCGCGAGGCGGTGCCGGAGGAGCTCGGGGCCCTGCCTGCCCCAGTAGCCCGTCCAGTCACCGCCCGCGGCGCCGTAGCCGTCGAGACTGCTGAAGACGTCGAACGTGTACGTGGCGGTCATCGGTCGCTCCCTGGTCGCGTGGCCGGTCAGGGAGTCAGACCGCCGGTGCGCCCGGAACTGATCGGCGCGCCGGGGGGAGAGGTCAGGTGACGCGGATGAAGGTCGGGCCCGACTGCCAGATGCTCGTGTAGCGGATGCTCTTGCCCGGCACCGGCGCCTCGATCTGCATGCCGTCGCCCGCGTAGATGGCGATGTGGCCCGGCGTCCAGATGAGGTCGCCCGGCAGTGCGTCGGCCCAGGAGACCACGGTGCCGGCGTAGCGCTGCGACGCGGACGTGCGGGGCAGGTCGATGCCCACCTGAGCGTAGACGTACGAGGTGAACCCGGAGCAGTCGAACCCGGCGGGCGTGGTGCCGCCCCACACGTACGGCACGCCGAGGTAGCGCATCGCGATGGAGACGACGGACGCGCGGCGCTGCGCGGCCTCCTCCTCGGCCTTCTTGGCGGCGATCTCCGCCTGGTACGCCTCGTTCTCCTGGGCGGAGACGACGGTGACGGCCGACTTCTCGACCTTGAGCTCCGCGGTCGGCGCGACGGCGACGACGCCGGAGGCCGCAACGGCCTGGCGGGCCTGCGACGCGAGCGCGTCGATGCCGTTCGCGTCCAGCGCGCCCTGCACGGCCTTCCCGGTCAGCGCCGTGCCCAGCTCGGTGCCCAGCTCGGTGGCCGGAGCGGCCTGCGCGGGCGGGGCGATGAGCGACAGCAGGACGCCGCCGCCCGCCGCGGCGATCGCGGCGCCGCGGCCCGCTGCCGCGGCGGTCTGGCCGGTGCCTGCGAGGGCGGGGAGTGCGGGGCGACGGGCCGCCCGGTGGCGGCCGCGGGCGCGCGAAGCCGTCGTCAGGGAGGACTGGGGATCCATGAAGGCGTGGACCTTTCAGATCGACGGGAACACCGGCGCAGGGGGCGTGTCGTGGGTCACCCCCAGCGCATAGCGCCCAAGAGTAACGGAACGGACACGATGCGGGAACCACCCCATCGAAGATGACCGCCCGGCCGTCGTGGTCGGGCCACAGGGGACAATGCTCCCCATGCGACTCCTCCTGCTCCGCCACGGACAGACGCCGTCGAACGTGGGCGGGCTCCTCGACACCGCGAGCCCCGGTCCCGGGCTCACGGCCCTCGGCAGGCGCCAGGCCGCCGCCGTGCCGGACGCCCTGGCCGACCGGAGCATCGACGCCGTCGCCGTCTCGTCGCTGGTCCGCACCGCGCAGACCGCGGCGCCGCTGGCGCAGGCGCGCGGGCTCGAGCCGGTCGTGCTGCCGGGCCTGCGCGAGATCGAGGCGGGCGACCTGGAGATGGCCGCGACGCACGAGGCGCACGTGCGCTACCTCGGGACGGTGTTCGGCTGGGCACGCGGTGACGTGACGCGCGCGATGCCGGGCGGCCCGGACGGGCGCGCCTTCCTCGAGCGGTACGACGCCGCCGTCGCCACCCTCGCCCAGGAGGGCTGGGAGGACGTCCTCGCGGTGTCGCACGGGGCGGCCATCCGCACGTGGGTCGCCGCGCGCGCCGCCGGGGTGGACATCGACCGCGCGGAGCGGACGGCGCTGGCCAACACCGGCCTCGTGGAGGTCGAGGGCGACCCGGAGGCGGGGTGGCGGCTGGTCGGCTGGTCGGTCGAGCCCGTCGGCGGCCCGGCCGTGGACGCGCTGCTCGTCGACGACCCGACCGGCGAGCCGGTCGACGAGGTCTGAGCGGTCAGCCGAGCTCGGGCGGCAGGTCGCCGTCGTGCCGCACGACGAGCGAGGTGACGGCGCGGGTGAGGCAGACGTAGAGCCGCCGCAGGCCGGTGGCCCGGTCGGGCTCGGCGGCCACGACGGCCGCCGGGTCGTGCAGCACCACGTGGTCGAACTCGAGGCCCTTGGCCAGCGAGGCGGGCACGAGGTCGAGGTGCGCGTCGAACGCCGAGGCGTCCCCGGTCTCCTCCTCCTGCTCGCCCACGACGGCGAACGTGAGTCCCGCTGCCGCCAGCACCGACCGGGCCCGCGGCACGGCGGCGTCGGGCACGATCAGCCCGACCGAGCCCTCGCGTCCGACGACGTCGGGCAGCACGACCTCGAGCGGCTCCGTGGTCAGCGCGAGCCGGCCCCTGGTGCGTCGCACCGCGGTCGGCGGCTCCAGGCCGGGGGCGATGCGCGGCAGGAGCCGGGCGGCGAGCTCGATGACGTCGGCCGGCACGCGGAACCCGGCGGTGAGCTGCTCGACGTGGCCGTCCGGCTTGCCGAGGTGGCCCAGCACGCGTGCCCAGTCGTCCGCGGCCCACGGCGTCGTCGCCTGGGCGAGGTCGCCCAGCACGGTGAGCGACCCGGTCGCGGCGCGCCGGCCCAGCGCGCGCAGCATCATGGCGGACAGGTCCTGCGCCTCGTCGACGACGACGTGCGCGACGGACTCCGTCCGCTCCAGCAGGTCGGCGATCTCGTCGAGCAGCACGAGGTCGGCGACCGTCCAGCGGGCGGCGCCGGCGGAGCGGGGCGGGCGGTCCCAGGTGAGCAGGCGCTGCTCGTCCGGGGTCAGCACCCCGCCGGCGCACGCGGCGAGGAAGTCCGGCTCCGTGAACAGGCGGAAGAGCAGGCGCCGCGGCTCGAGCGCCGGCCACACGGCCGCCGCGTAGTCGCGCACGGGCCGGGTCCGGGCCAGGACCTCCCAGGCCTTGTCGTCGAGCGCGTCGCCGGACTCCTCGATCTGCACGAGCACGCGGTGCGCGAGCGCGTGCCGGAGCTGTGCCGCGCCGAGGGCGTACCGCACGTCACGCGAGCGCACCTGCTCGACGGCCTCGCGCGCCTCGTAGGCGGGCACGCGCCAGCGGCGCGAGCCACGGGGCAGCACGAGCGTCTCGGCCGGCTCGCGCACGTGCGACCAGACCGCCGTGCGCAGCACCTGCGCCAGGCGGGCGTCGCCCTTGAGCGTCGCGACGTCGACCGGGTCGGTCGCCCGGACGGGCGCGTGCTCACCGACGATCTCCTCGATCGTCGCCTGCCGCGCGTGGATCTCGCCGAGCGCGGGCAGCACGTCGCGGATGTACCGCAGGAAGCTCCGGTTCGGCCCGACGACGAGCACGCCGCGGCGCGTGAGCTGCTCGCGGTGCGCGTACAGGAGGTACGCGGCGCGGTGCAGGCCGACGGCGGTCTTGCCCGTGCCCGGCGCGCCCTGCACGACGAGGGTGCGCTCGAGCGGCATGCGGACGATGACGTCCTGCTCGGGCTGGATCGTGGCGACGATGTCGCGCATCGGCCCGGTGCGCGGGCGCTCGATCTCGGCCTCGAGGATCTCCGACCGGGCCGGGTCACCGCCCTCGCCCTCCGACTGGTCCAGCGGCTCGTCCTCGAACCCGGTGAGCCGGCCGCGCTGGAAGCCGTAGCGCCTGCGGGCCGTCAGGCCCATGGGTTCCTTGGGGGTCGCGCGGTAGAACGGGGTGCTCACGGGGGCGCGCCAGTCCACGACCATGGGCTCGCCGTCGGGGTCCGAGACGTGGCGCCTGCCGATGTGGAACGTCTCGGCGACGGTGCTGATGCGCCCGAAGAAGAGCGGGATCTCCGGGTCGTCGGTGAGCTGCTCCATGCGTCGCGCGAGGGCGGCCTCGAGCACGTCGGCGCTCACGGGGTCGCCCGCGTACCGCCCGTCGAGCGCCGCCACCCGTTCCCGCATCCGGCCGAGCTGGGTACGGGCCTCGGCGAGGAACTCACGCTCCCGGGCGAGCTCGGGCACGGCGGCAGGCACGGGGGACCTCCAGGAGGTGGTGGGTGGGGAGACGGACGCGCGAGTCTAGTGCGGCGGCCGGCGCGCCGCCCGGCTTTTTCGTCCGCGACCGGGCAGGTGACCCGGGCAGGCGCCATATGTCCCAGGAGTCCGTTTCCACTGTCGCGGGTCCCGGCCCCACGGTACGGTCGGGGAACCGCCCGGCCTAACGAGGAGCCCCCGTGTCGTCCGACGAGCTGCCCCAGGAGTTCCAGATCGACGTCCCCGACGAGATGGAGACGGGCGTTCCCGCCGACTTCGCCTCGGTGTGGCACACGCCGACCTCGTTCATCCTGGACTTCATCGCCGTGAAGCAGCCGCCGAGCCCCGTCTCGGACCCGGACTCGGGCGAGGTCACGTCGATCACCGTGCCGGGCCGGGTGGTCTCCCGCGTCCGCATTCCTCCGCAGCAGGTGTTCGAGCTCGCGAAGGCGCTCACGATGCAGCTCGATGCGTGGGAGAAGGAAAGCGCTCCGACGGGCCGGAATCCCCGCCCGACAGGCGGCCCGGACGGCACCGATCCGTCCTCAGAAAAATGAATCCGAGCAATCTTTTTCTTGAACAATCGTCCAAATCGCGGTACTTATGTCCGTTGTGCCGGGTGGAAATGTTCCGGTTTGGATGGAGAACCTCTAAGTTCTACCAGTCCTGAGGGGGAAATGTCACCGGGGATGACTGTTCCACTTGCGATCTTCACGGATGTAGGCTGCCCGTGATCGCGACGAAGGCGTTGCAATCTCCCAGAGTTGCCCGGGGGGTCGGGCGACCCGTTCCGGCGGCCGTGTCGGGGAGCAATGAACAGGGGCGATGCAGGTGAGCACCACGGAGTTCGACAACAGGGGGCGCACGGGCGGGATCATGTTCGAAGAACAGTCCCGCGCGAGCGTCGTGAGCATGTGGGGGGAGATCGACGTCTCCCTGCGTGGCGAGTCGAGTGCTGCGATCGCCAACGCCATCGAACGGGCGAAGGCCGTCGTCATCGACACGTCGCGCGTCACGTTCATGGACTCCACCGGCGTGGCGTTCCTCATGCAGATGTACACGTACGGCACCCGCGAGGGGCTGACCGTCACGCTGCCGGACCCACCGCCGGTGGTCCGCAGCGTCATCGAGATGCTCGGCGTCGACGTGCTGTTCGCGCAGCAGGCACAGCCCGCGGCGGCGCGGGACGCCTGACGCCGCGCGCCCCGTCGTCGGCGTCTAGCGGCCCGCGGCGAGCGCCGCCGCGCCCACGATCCCCGCGGCGTTGCGCAGCTGTGCCGGCACGACCGGCGCGCGCAGGTGCAGCAGCGGCAGGAACTTCTCGTGGTGCTTGCTCACCCCGCCGCCCACGACGACGAGGTCGGGCGAGAGCAGGTCCTCCACGACGCCGAAGTACCGCTGGAGGCGCTCGGCCCAGGCCTCCCAGGACAGGTCCTCTCGCTCGCGCGCGGAGTCGGCGGCGCGGGTCTCGGCGTCGTGCCCGTCGATCTCCAGGTGGCCGAGCTCGGTGTTGGGCACGAGCGTGCCGTCGACGACGAGGGCCGAGCCGATGCCGGTGCCGAGCGTCGCGACGAGGACGACGCCATGGGTGTCCCGCGCGGCGCCGTAGCGCACCTCGCCGATGCCCGCCGCGTCGGCGTCGTTGACGGCCACGACGTGGCGGCCGGTCGCGCGGTGCACGAGCGCGGGCAGGTCGACACCGGTCCAGGACTGGTCGAGGTTGGCCATCGAGCGCACGACGCCGCGCTGCATGGGCGCCGGGAAGGCGACGCCGACGGGGACGTCTTCGGGCAGGTCGTAGGTGCCGACGAGCTCGGCGAGCACGTCGGCCACGGCCTGCGGGGTGGACGGCTGAGGCGTGGGGATGCGGGTGCGCTTCCGGGCGTAGTCGCCCGCCGCGAGGTCCACGGGCGCGCCCTTGATCCCGGATCCTCCGATGTCGATGCCGAACGCCAGGTCGCTCATGTCAGGATCGTCTCATGAGCGACGACGCACAGTACTGGTACAACACCGAGACCGGCGAGGTCGAGGAGGGCAAGCGCTCCTCCTGGACGAACCTCATGGGACCGTACGCGACACGGGCCGAGGCCCAGCGGGCGCTGGACAGCGCCCGCGCGCGCACGGAGTCGTGGGACAGCGAGGACGAGGAGTGGGGCGGGAAGAAGTAGCGGGCTACTTCTCGAACGAGTGCTCCGCGTCGGGGAACGACGAGTCCTTGACCTCGGCGACGTAGTCCTCGGCCGCGCGCTGCAGGACGTCGCCGAGCTCGGCGTAGCGGCGCGCGAAGCGCGGGGACCACGACGTCATGCCCGCCATGTCGGTCCAGACGAGCACCTGGCCGTCGCAGTGCGGCCCCGCGCCGATGCCGATGGTCGGGATGCGCACGATCTCGGTGATCCGTGCGGCGACGTCGGTGGGCACCATCTCCAGGACGACGGCGACGGCGCCGGCGTCCTCGACGGCCTGCGCGTCGGCGGCGAGGCGCTCGACGGCGTCGTCGCCCCGGCCCTGCACGCGGGGGCCGCCCAGCAGGTTCTCCGACTGGGGCGTGTAGCCGAGGTGCGCGACGACGGGGATCCCGGCATCGGTGAGCGCGCGGATCTGGGCGGCGGACCGCGCCCCGCCCTCGAGCTTGACGCCGTCGGCGCCCGTCTCCTTGAACACGCGCACGGCGGTCTCCAGGGCCTGCTGCGGGCCGGCCTCGTAGGAGCCGAAGGGCAGGTCGACGACCACGAACGCGCGCTGTGCGGTGCGGGCGACGGCGCGCGCGGCCGGGAGCATCTCGTCGACGGTGACGGCGATGGTCGAGGCGTGGCCGTGCATGACGTTGCCGATGGAGTCGCCCACGAGCAGCATGTCCATGCCCGCCGCGTCGAAGATCGCGGCCGTCACGGCGTCGTACGCCGTGAGCACGGCGATCTTCTCCCCGCGGGCCTTCGCCTCCGCCAGGTGGTGCACACGGACCCGCTTGGGCCCGGACGTGGGTGAGGTGTGGGCGGACATGCTCCTCCTGGGTCTCGCGGGTCTAGGTCGCGCGGGTCGGCTTCCGTGCCGACCGAAAGCCTACGGCTGGTCCGCCACGGGCGGTACACGCGCCTGTAACAGGATTGGTGCAAGATGGGCCCATGGACAGGCAGCAGGAGTTCGTGCTCCGCACGGTCGAGGAGCGCGACATCCGCTTCATCCGGCTCTGGTTCACCGACGTTCTGGGTGTGCTGAAGTCGGTAGCCGTGGCCCCGGCGGAGCTCGAGTCGGCCTTCAGCGAGGGTATCGGCTTCGACGGCAGCGCCATCGAGGGGCTCACCCGGGTCTTCGAGGCGGACATGGTCGCCAAGCCCGACCCGACGACGTTCCAGGTGCTGCCGTGGCGCGGTGAACGCCACGGCACGGGTCGCATGTTCTGCGACATCCTGACGCCCGACGGCGAGCCGTCGCTCGCGGACTCGCGCAACGTGCTCAAGCGCACCCTGGCCAGGGCCAGCGACCGCGGGTTCACGTTCTACACGCACCCCGAGGTCGAGTTCTACCTGTTCAACCAGCTCACCAAGGCCGACCCGAAGCTCGAGCCGGTCGACCAGGGCGGGTACTTCGACCACCTTGCGCGGGGGTCGACGCACGACTTCCGACGCGCGGCGATCACGATGCTCGAGTCCATGGGCATCTCGGTGGAGTTCTCCCACCACGAGGCGGGGCCGGGCCAGAACGAGATCGACCTGCGGTACGCCGACGCCCTGACGACGGCCGACAACCTCATGACGTTCCGCACGGTGGTCAAGGAGGTCGCCCTCGAGCAGGGGGTGTTCGCCTCGTTCATGCCCAAGCCGCTGGCCGACCAGCCGGGCTCCGGCATGCACACGCACGTGTCGCTGTTCGAGGACGACCGCAACGCCTTCTACGAGCCGGGCGCGCAGTTCGAGCTGTCGAAGACGGCGCGCCAGTTCATCGCGGGCCTCATGGTGCACGCCGGCGAGATCACCGCCGTCACCAACCAGTACGTCAACAGCTACAAGCGGCTCTGGGGCGGGCAGGAGGCCCCGAGCTACGTGAGCTGGGGCCACAACAACCGCTCGGCGCTCGTGCGCGTGCCGATGTACAAGCCGGGCAAGGGCAACTCGGCGCGCATCGAGTACCGTGCGCTCGACTCGGCGGCCAACCCGTACCTCGCGTTCGCCGTGATCCTCGCCGCGGGCCTCAAGGGCATCGAGGAGGGCTACGACCTGCTCGACCACACCGAGGACGACGTGTGGGAGCTCACCGCCGCAGAGCGCCGCGCCCTGGGCATCACGCCGCTGCCGCGCGACCTCGACGAGGCGATCCACTTCATGGAGCGCTCCGAGCTCGTGGCCGAGACCCTCGGCGAGCACGTCTTCGACTACTTCCTGCGCAACAAGCGCGAGGAGTGGGAGGCGTACAGCGCGCAGGTCACGCCGTTCGAGCTCAAGCGGTTCCTGCAGCTCTGACAGGTGCTGCGCCTCCCCGTCCCGTCGTAGGGTCGGGGGGTGCGCAGCCGCCGTCCCGAGACCCTCACGACCCACCTGATCCGGGCCGGGTTCGCCGACCTCACCCGGTCCGCCTCGCTGTGGCAGGACGCCGACCTGGTCGCCGTCCTCGACTCCGGTGCCCCCGCCGGGCACCCCACGGGGCCCGACCGCGGGGCCGTGGCCCTCGACGCCCCGCGCGTCGCGCTGCTCCGGTCGCTCGCGGCCGTGGCCGACCCGGACCTCGCGCTGCTCCAGCTCGTGCGCCTCGCCGCGGCCGCGCCCGACCGGCTCCGTGCCCTGCTCGCGGCCTCGGGGCACGCCACCGACGCCGACGGCCTCCCGCCCGCCGACGCCGAACCCACGCCCCGCGACCGGCTCGTGCGCGTGCTCGGCGCCTCCTCCGCGCTGGGTGACGAGCTCGTGCGCCACCCGGGCCTGCTCGAGCTGCTCACCGACGACACGCCCGGCACCGGTGTCCCGGCCGAGGACGTGCGCGCCGAGCTGCTGCAGGCGGTCGGCGCCGACCCGGCCGACGCCGCGCCCGTCGCGGGCACCCGGCCGCCGTCCGGCGGGCCGGAGGGGGCCGACCCGCAGTCGCCCTCGGCCACGGACCGGCTGCGCCGCGCCTACCGGGCGCGCCTGCTGCGCATCGCGGCGACCGACGTCACCGCGCCGGACCCCGGTGCGATCCTGCCCGACGTCGCCGCGGCGCTCGCCGACCTCGCGGCCGCGGCGCTCGAGGCGGCGCTCGCCGTCGCCCGCTCCGAGGAGGACGACCACGGCGCGGGCGTGCGCCTCGCCGTCCTCGGCATGGGCAAGACCGGCGGGCGCGAGCTGAACTACATCTCCGACGTCGACGTCGTCTACGTCGCCGAGCCTGCACTCGGCCCGGACGGCGAGCCGGTCTGCGAGGAGGACGACGCGCTGCGCGCCGCCACCCGGCTCGCGACGCGGCTCGCGCAGGTCTGCTCCGGCGCCTCGGCCGAGCCCGCGCTCTGGCAGGTCGACGCCGCGCTGCGGCCGGAGGGCAAGCAGGGGCCGCTCGTGCGGACGCTGGCCAGCCACCTCGCCTACTACGAGCGCTGGGCCGTCACCTGGGAGTTCCAGGCGCTGCTCAAGGCGCGGCCCGTCGCGGGCGACCGCGAGCTGGGAGAGGCGTACTGCGCCGCCCTCGGGCCGCTGGTGTGGCAGGCCGTCGAGCGACCGAACTTCGTCGAGGACGCCCGCGCGATGCGGCGGCGCGTCGAGGACAACGTGCCCGTCACCGAGGCCGACCGGCAGATCAAGCTCGGCAAGGGCGGCCTGCGCGACGTCGAGTTCACCGTCCAGCTCCTGCAGCTCGTGCACGGGCGCGCCGACGAGACGATCCGCTCCCGCACGACGCTCGACGCGCTCGCCGCGCTGTCCCGCGGCGGGTACGTCGGCCGCGAGCACGCTCGCCGCATGGAGGAGTGCTACCGGTTCCTGCGGTCGCTCGAGCACCGCATCCAGCTCTTCCGGCTGCGCCGCACCCACCTCGTGCCGACCGCCGAGGCCGACCTGCGTCGCCTCGCGCGCGGTCTCGGCCAGGGCGGCGCCGACGACCTCGTCAAGACCTGGCGCACCGTCCGCCGCGAGGTCCGCGACCTGCACGAGGCCGTCTACTACCGGCCCCTGCTGCCCGCCACGGCGCTGCTGTCCACGGGCGAGGCGTCGCTCGCGCCCCGCGCCGCCGTCGCCCGGTTCGCCGCGATCGGGTACCGCGACCCCGAGGGCGCCATGCGGCACGTCCAGGCGCTCACCGACGGCGTCTCGCGGCGCGCCGCCATCCAGCGCCAGCTCCTGCCCGTGCTGCTCGGCTGGTTCGCCGAGGGCGCCGACCCCGACGAGGGCCTGCTCGCGTTCCGCAAGCTCTCCGACACCCTCGGCTCGACGCACTGGTACCTGCGGCTCCTGCGCGACTCCGCCGAGGCGGCCTCGCGCCTGGCGCAGGTGCTGTCCTCGTCGCGGTACCTCGCCGACGCGATCGGCCGCTCGCCCGAGTCCGTGCGCTGGCTCGCCGAGTCCGAGTCGCTCGCGCCCCGCGGCGTGCGGCGGCTCGCCGCCGAGGCCGACGCCCTGCTCGGCCGCGCCCAGGAGGTCGAGACCGCGACCGTCGCCCTGCGCGCGCTGCGCCGCCGCGAGCTCGCCCGCACCGGCGTCGCCGAGGTGCTCGGCGAGCTCGGTCCGGTCGAGGCCGCGCGCGCCATCTCGGACGCCGCCGACGTCGTGCTCGCGGGCGGCCTGCGCATCGCCGAGCACGAGGCGCGCGGCGACCGCGGCATCGCGCGCGGCGACGAGCCCGCCCGGCTGCTCGTCGTCGCGATGGGGCGCCTCGGCGGCCAGGAGATGGGCTACGGCTCCGACGCCGACGTCATGTTCGTCTACGAGGCGGTCGACGGCGCCGCCGACAAGGAGGCCAACGACTACGCCCTCGCCGTCGCCAAGAACCTGCGGCGCATCCTGACGTCCGTCGGCCCCGAGCCCGGCCTGCCCGTCGACGCCGACCTGCGCCCCGAGGGCCGCAACGGCCCGCTCGTGCGGTCCTTCGAGTCCTACGTCGAGTACTACGACCGCTGGTCCTCGCCCTGGGAGGCGCAGGCCCTGCTCCGGGCCCGCGCCCTGTCGGGCACGCTGAGCGTCGTCGCGGCCGGCGGGCCGGACGAGGGCGCCGTCGAGGCGTCCCTCGCGGACCGGGCCGGTGCACCTGCCGCGGAAGGCACAGAGCTCGACCTCGGTCCCGGCGCCGCGGGCGGGCGGTCGCTCGGCGCACGGTTCACCCGTCTGATCGACCCCCTGCGCTACCCCGAGGGCGGCCTCGACCCCGCCGTGCTGCGCGAGGTGCGCCGCATCAAGGCGCGTGTCGAGTCCGAGCGGCTGCCCCGCGGCGCCGACCCCGCCCGCCACCTCAAGCTCGGCCGCGGCGGCGTCGCCGACGTCGAGTGGACCGTGCAGCTCCTGCAGCTCGAGCACGCCCACGAGGTGCCGGGCCTGCGCACCACCGGCACCGTCGCGGCCCTCACGGCCGCCCGCGATGCCGGCCTGCTCGACGCCGACGACGCCGAGGTGCTGCTCGAGGCCTGGAGCCTGGCGTCCCGGCTCCGCTCCGCGATCGTGCTCTGGTCCGGACGGACCACGGGCGCGGGCGTCGACCTGCTGCCGCACGACAGCCACGCCCTGACCGGTATCGCACGCCTGCTCGGCGACGTCGGCACCGGCCCCGAGCTGGAGGAGCAGTACCTGCGCGTGTCCCGCCGGGCCCGGACCGTGATGGAGCGGGTGTTCTACGGGGCGGAGTAGCTCATCGCGTCGTGTGGGCGCCGCCGTTCACGTGCAGCGTCTGCCCCGTGACGTGCGCCGCCGCGGGGGAGGCCAGGTAGGCGACCAGGGCGGCGACGTCGGCAGGCACGCCCGCACGTCGGTCGTGCGTCGCCGCGACGAGGCGCTCGCGGCGCTCGTCGCTCACGCCGCCGGGGAAGAAGCCGGTCTCGTCGATGAACCCGGGCGACACGCAGTTCGCGGTGATGCCGCGCGGACCGACCTGGGCCGACAGACCCGCGGTCCACGCCTGCACGGCGGCCTTGGCGGCGCCGTAGGAGAAGCCGGCGTACTCCGCGGCGATCGACCCGACGGTGACGACCCGCCCGCCCCGGGGCATCGTCGGCAGGAGCGCGGTGACGGGCAGGACGGTGCCGAGCAGGTTCGCGTCGAGGTTGGCCCGCCAGCCGGCCGCGAGCGCGTCGAGGTCGCCGTCGGGCGCCTCACGGGTGAGGTCGGTGTTGCCGCCCGCGAGCGCGACGACGACGTCCGCCGGCCGGCCGAGCGCGTCCGGCAGGCCGGCGACGGCGGCCGGGTCGGCGACGTCGAGGCACAGGGGGCGTGCGCCGGTGTCGGCGGCGGCGGCCTCGAGGCGGTCCGTGGTGCGCCCGGTGACGACGACGTCGTCCCCTGCCGTGACGAAGGTGCGCGCGACGGCGCGGCCGATGCCGCCCGAACCGCCGGTGACGAGGACCAGCCGTGGCATGATAGCTCCCTAGGTTTAGGTCTAAACGTTGAGGCCTCAACATAACGGAGGACCGGATGGACGACTACCCCCTCGACGGGACGGCCGCGCTGCCGCCCGCCGACATCGCTGCCGCGTGGGAGCGTGAGCTGCCCGGTGTGCCGACGTCGTCGATCGGCGTGCTCACTCCGTTGTGGCGCGCCGCCAAGACGCTCGCGGAGGAGCGACGCCGCACGCTCGCCCGCCTCGGACTCGACGCCGCGACGCTCGACCTGCTGTCCACGCTGCGCCGGTCCGGCCCGCCGTACACGCTGACCACGCGGCAGCTCGCCGCGCAGACGCTCGTGACCGCGGGCGCGATCTCGCAGCGCGTGGCCCGCGCCGAACGGGACGGGCTCGTGGTGCGGCAGGCGTCGACGGCGTCGCGGCGCGCGGTCGCCGTGGTGCTGACCGACGCCGGGCACGCACGCGTCGGGACGGCGGTCCGCGCGCTGCTCGAGCACGAGGAGGCGCTGGTCGCCGCGCTCGACCCGGTCGAGCGCGAGGCGCTGGGCGCGCTGCTCGCGCGGCTGGGGACGGCGGCGGGCTGAGGCCTCGGCACGAAAAGCGTTGCCCTCGGCCGTGGACCGGGAGCAGGGTGGGCGGACCCGAGAGATTGGACGACCGATGACAGCTGTCACGCCCCGTGCCCTGACCCACCTGACCACGGACGTGACTGCCTTCGTCGTACCTCAACCTCGGGATCGTCGCCCACGTCGATGCCGGTAAGACCAGCCTGACCGAGCGCCTGCTGCACCACGCGGGCGTCATCGACCGCCTCGGCTCCGTCGACGGCGGCGACACCATCACCGACTCCCTCGCGCTCGAGCGGGAACGGGGGATCACCATCCGCGCGTCCGTCGCCTCCTTCCCCGCGGGCGACGTGACGGTCACCGTGCTCGACACCCACGGGCACCCCGACTTCATCGCCGAGGTGGACCGCAGCCTCGCCGTGCTCGACGGCGCGGTGCTCGTGCTGTCCGCCGTCGAGGGCGTGCAGGCGCAGACCCTCGTGCTCATGCGCGCGTTGCAGCGCCTGCGGCTGCCGGTGGTCGTGCTCGTCAACAAGATCGACCGGCGCGGCGCACGGCCGCAGGCGGTGGTCGACGCGGTCGCCCGCCGCCTCAGCCCGGACGTGCTGCCCGTGCAGCGCGTGCTGGACCCGGGGACGCCGTCCGCCCGGGTGGAGGCACTGCCCGACGACGGTGTGCGCACCTGGCTCGCCGGCGAGTCACGCCGCGGGAGGGCGTACCCGGTGCTGTTCGGGTCGGCCGTGACCGGGGCAGGGATCCCGGAGCTCGTGACGGCGCTGGGGGAGTTCCTGCCGGTCGCCTCGGAGGGGCCTGACGCGCCGTCCGGCGTCGTGTTCGCGATCGACCGCGAGGACGGTGGTCGCGCTGCAGCGCGAGCTGCCCGGTCTGACCCGCGGCGAGGGCATGTGCCGCACGGAGCACGCCCGCTTCGACCCGGTGCGGGAGGCGGCGGGGGTGTGACGGATCGTCGCCGGTGGGCCGTGCGGCGAACCACCGCCGACGTCCCTGCGCCGGGCTCCCGAGCTCGGCTCTTCGAGCCCGGCCGCCCCCCGGCAGGTCGCCCCGCGGGCGCCCGCCCCGCGGACTGCAGAGCTTGTCGCGGCAGGGCTGCTCGACGGGGTGATGAGGTCTGCACTCGGCGGGCGGTTCCCGCGTCACGAAGGGGAGCGACGTCGGGACCACCGGCCGTCAGGGACGGGCCGTCGCCGGTGACCACGCCGTCGTGGTACGCGGCCGACAAGGGGGCCGGGGTGCGCCGACTCCGACCCCGACCCCGACCTCGGCCGACGCTCCTCGTCTTCGAGCCCGACGTTTCTCGGCTTTCGAGCCGATCAAAGCCGAGAAACGTCGGGCTCGAAGACGACCGGCCGTGGTCGGCACCAGCCGGGCCCGAGCGCCGACCCCGCATCTGCCGCGGACTGCAGAGTTTGTCGCGGCCGGGCCGGGGTGAGGAAGTCTGCACCCGGCGGGTGGGCGGTGGGTGCTGGGTGGGTGGTGGCCAGGCCGGTACCGTTCGACCGTGGCGGCACCACAGGACTGCATCTTCTGCCAGATCGTCGCGGGCGCGGCGCCGAGCACCGTCGTGCACGAGGACGAGCTGACGCTCGCCTTCATGAACATCGCACCGGCCACGCCGGGACACCTGCTGGTGATCCCGAAGGCGCACGCGTCGGACCTCCTCGACGTGCCGCCGGACGACCTCGCGGCGTCCGCCCGGACGGCGCAGCGGATCGCGCGCCGGGTCACGGACGTGCTCGGCGCCGACGGCGTGAACCTGGTGCACGCCACCAGGCCGGTCGCCGGGCAGACGGTGTTCCACGTGCACCTGCACGTGCTGCCGCGGTACGCGGACGACGGCGTCCAGGGCATGTGGACCCCGACGCCGGGCGACCCGGAGGAGATCCGGTCGCTGGGGGAGCGCCTCCGCGGCGAAGGGACATGAGCCACGACCGATGCCGACGCGCCGCAGCCCCGCCACTCACCTTCGAAGCCGACGTTACTCGGCTTTGAGCCGCCTCAAAGCCGAGTAACGTCGGCTTCGAAAGTGATCGAGGGCGCCCACGCCGGCAACGACGAAACGGCGGCCGACGCCGCACCGACGTCCTGAGACGAAAGTGCGGGTCAGCCGCCGTTTCGGCGCATCTCAGCAGGTCACGGGGGACCGGCTGTCAGATGTCGTAGTAGAGCTCGAACTCGTGCGGGTGCGGCCGCAGACGGATCGGGTCGATCTCGTTCTCGCGCTTGTACGCGATCCAGGTCTCGATCAGGTCCTCGGTGAACACGTCACCGGCGGTCAGGTACTCGTGGTCGGCCTCGAGCGCGTCGAGCACACCGTCGAGCGACGTCGGCACCTGGGCGATCTGCGCGTGCTCCTCCGGGGGCAGCTCGTACAGGTCCTTGTCCACCGGGGCCGGCGGCTCGATGCGGTTCTTGATGCCGTCCAGGCCGGCCATGAGCATGGCGGAGAACGCCAGGTACGGGTTCGACGACGGGTCCGGCGCGCGGAACTCGATGCGCTTGGCCTTCGGCGAGGAGCCCGTGATCGGGATGCGGATCGACGCCGAGCGGTTGCGGGCCGAGTAGACCAGGTTCACGGGGGCCTCGAAGCCCGGCACCAGGCGGTGGTACGAGTTCACCGACGGGTTGGTGAACGCCAGCAGCGACGGGGCGTGCTTGAGCAGGCCGCCGATGTACCAGCGGGCGAGGTCGGACAGGCCGCCGTAGCCCTTCTCGTCGTAGAACAGCGGCTCGCCGTTCTTCCAGAGCGACTGGTGCGAGTGCATGCCCGACCCGTTGTCACCGAAGATCGGCTTCGGCATGAAGGTGGCCGACTTGCCGGCCTCGAAGGCGACGTTCTTGATGACGTACTTGAACTTCATCAGGTCGTCGGCGGCGTGCAGCAGGGTGTTGAACTTGTAGTTGATCTCCTGCTGGCCGGCGGTGCCCACCTCGTGGTGCGCGCGCTCGACGGAGAGGCCGACCTGGCCGAGGACCTTGACCATGTCGTCACGCAGGTCCGCGAAGCGGTCGCTCGGCGACGTGGGGAAGTAGCCGCCCTTGTACCGGGTCTTGTAGCCGAGGTTGCCACCCTCCTCCGCGCGGCCGGTGTTCCACGCGGCCTCGACGGAGTCGATGGCGTAGAAGCCCTCGTTCGACGCGGTCTTGAAGCGCACGTCGTCGAAGATGTAGAACTCGGCCTCGGGGCCGAAGAAGACGGTGTCGGCGATGCCGGTCGACTTCAGGTACGCCTCCGCCTTGGCCGCGATGTTGCGCGGGTCGCGGGCGTAGGCGTCACCCGTGAACGGGTCGACGATCGAGAAGTTGACGATCAGCGTCTTGGCCTTGCGGAACGGGTCGATGAACGCCGTCGTGACGTCCGGCACGAGCTTCATGTCGGACTCGTGGATCGCCTGGAACCCGCGGATCGACGAGCCGTCGAACATGAGGCCGTCGCTGAAGGCGTCCTCGTCGAACTGCTCGACCGGGATGTTGAAGTGCTGCGTGACGCCCGGCAGGTCGATGAACCGGACGTCGACGAACTCCACCCCCTCGTTACGGGTGAAGGCGATCGCCTCCTCGGCGTTCTTGAACATCTGCGCTCCTTGCTCGCTCGATAGGTCCAGCTCGATAGATCCAGGGGAGTCCGTCGGACCGCGCACCGGACGAGCCGGGAACGATCGCTCGCGGATCGCCACGAACCTATGGGCAGGTGGTTTCTCTCTGGTTACTGATTGTTGCCGTTGTGTTTCTCAGGTCTCTCGACCGTGTAACTCAGGACAGATGCGCAGGTCGAGGGCTCTGCGGCGAGGCACAGCCTGCCAGAACTCACCCTGGCCGACCGGGGTGCGTCCGTCCATCGGACGAGACGGGCGGTGTCCGTGGGACGGACGGCGCCCCGGGCCCTGACATGCGTCAGGGGCGCCCTCGCGGGGAGGACGCCCCTGGTCACGGGCCGGTCAGCGGCCGCGCATGCCCTTGCGGTCGGGGCGGGCGCGGGTCGGGTCGATGCCCTTCGGGATCGGCAGCTTGACGCCGCCGATCGCCTTGAGCCGCTTGCTGACCTCTGTCACCTCGGCGCGGGTGAGGGTCGACTTGAGCCGGGTCACCGTGCGCGCGAGCTTCGTCAGCGGCACCTGGCCCTCGCCGTCGCCGCACTGGATCACGGTGACCGGGACGTTGGACAGGATGCGGCTGACCTTCTTGCGCTCCTGCTCCAGGAGCCGGCCGACGCGGTGCGCGGGGCCCTCGGAGACCAGCACGACACCGGCACGCCCGACCCCGCGGAACACGAAGTCCTGGTTGCGCGCGTCGACCGCGACGGGCTCGTCCTCGAAGGTCCACCCGCCGCGGACCGTGCCCAGTGCCGCGCGGGCGGCACCCGGCTGCCCGGCGATCTGCGTGTACGCGGCCTTCTCCGCGGAGCGCGACAGGATGAACATCGCGGCGAGCACCGCGAACGGCACACCGATGACCAGGGCGTAGATCCAGGGCCCCGTCAGCAGGCCGATCAGCAGCGCCACGGCCACGACACCGACGAACGCGGTGAGCATCCACCAGGTGACGAGCGGGTTCTGCTTGCGGGTCATCTGGTAGACGTCCCACAGCTGGTGATACCAGCGGCGCTTCTTGGGCTTCTTCTGCTTGGCGGCGGGCGCGTCGTTGCGCGCGTCGCCGCCGGACGAGGTTCTGGCCATGGTCATCGATTCTAGTGGTCCGCGCGCGGTGGGAGCGTCGCGTCAGCGGGCCAGCAGGCTCGCCGCCTCCTGACGGGACGTGGTCGGCTGCGCGAGGTGCGAGAGCGCGTCGGGGATCTGCCGGCCGTGCTTCGTCATGGCCTGGCCCCACAGCCGGCCCGCGCGGTACGACGACCGCACCAGCGGCCCCGCCATGACGCCGAGGAAGCCGATCTCCTCCGCCGCCTGCGACAGCTCGACGAACTCCTCCGGCCGCACCCAGCGGTCCACCGGGTGGTGGCGCAGCGACGGGCGCAGGTACTGGGTGATGGTGATGATGTCGCAGCCGGCGTCGTGCAGGTCCTGCAGCGCCTGCTTGACCTCGTCGATGGTCTCGCCCATGCCGAGGATGAGGTTCGACTTCGTGACGAGGCCCGCGTCGCGGGCGCGCGTGATGACCGACAGCGAGCGCTCGTACCGGAACGCCGGGCGGATCTGCTTGAAGATGCGCGGCACGGTCTCGACGTTGTGCGCGAGCACCTCGGGGCGCGACTCGTTGACGACGTCGAGCAGCTCGGGGATCGCGTTGAAGTCCGGGATCAGCAGCTCGACGCCGGTGCCCGGGTTGAGCGCGTGGATCTGGCGCACGGTCTCGGCGTAGAGCCAGGCGCCGCCGTCGGCCAGGTCGTCACGGGCGACGCCGGTGACGGTCGAGTACTTCAGGCCCATGGTGCGCACGGACTCCGCGACGCGGCGCGGCTCGTCGGCGTCGAACTCCGCGGGCTTGCCCGTGTCGATCTGGCAGAAGTCGCAGCGCCGGGTGCACTGGTCGCCACCGATGAGGAACGTCGCCTCGCGGTCCTCCCAGCACTCGAAGATGTTGGGACAGCCCGCCTCCTCGCACACCGTGTGCAGCCCCTCGCCCTTGACGAGCGATTTCATGTCGCGGTACTCGGGCCCCATCACGGCCCGGGTCTTGATCCAGTCGGGCTTCTTCTCGATGGGCGTGGCCGAGTTGCGCGCTTCGATGCGCAGCATGCGACGGCCTTCAGGTGCGATGGTCACGCGGGTCCCTCCCAGGTCAGCGGGTTCGCCCAGCCTATTGCGCGGGCGGCCGAGGGCCAGTGGTCGTCCGGGGTGCGGCCAGTGGCGTTCGTCACGCGGTCGCGCCGACGACGGCGGCGGGCTCGCCCGTGGTCGCCGCCGGCTCCTCGTGGGTGCGCGCGAGGAGCGGGCCGAGCCGGTCGAGGAGGGCCTCGACGAGCAGCGGGCGGGCCTCCTCGACGGTGACCTGCCTGCCGAGCTCCGCGCTCAGCGACGTGACGTCGGCGTCGTCGATCCCGCACGGGACGATGCGGTCGAAGGCGGTGAGGTCGGCGTCGCAGTTGAGGGCCAGACCGTGCATCGTCACCCCCTTGGCCACGCGGGCGCCGATGGCGCACACCTTGCGCTCGCGCCGCGGCTGCGGGACGTCGGGGGAGTCCGCGGCGACCCAGACGCCCGAGCGGCCCTCCACGCGCATCGTGGTGACACCGAGCCGTGCGCACACGTCCATGACGGCCTGCTCGAGCGTGCGGACGTACTCCACGACGTCGAACGGCCGGGCGAGCCGGACGATCGGGTAGGCGACGACCTGCCCGGGCCCGTGCCACGTGATCTTGCCGCCGCGGTCCACCTTGACGACCTCCGTGCCGTCGGTGGGGAACTCGTCGCGGTGGGTGCGGGCGCCTGCCGTGTACACGGACCGGTGCTCGAGGAGGAAGAGCGTGTCGTCCTGCTGCTGCGCGCGGACAGCCTCGTGGGTGCGGCGCTGCAGGTCCCAGCCCTCGTGGTAGTCGACATGACCCGTGAGGTGGCGGATGTCCATGCCGGCCACCCTAAGCCTGTCCGCCGCGTGCGTCACCCGCCCGTCACGACGTCGGCAGCGGCTCCGACGGGCAGGTCGTCAGGACGTCCGTCATCGCGTCGTGCTCGGCCGGGGTGACCCACAGGTCGTACCGGGCCTTGACCGCGATCTGCCGCGCGACGTACTCGCAGCGGTAGGCCTGGTTCCCCGGCAGCCACTGCGAGGCGTCCTTCGCGCCCTTGCCCATGTTCGCGGGGCCGTCGGAGGCCACGAGGTTGAGCGGGTCGTTGGCGATCTGCACGCGCTTGTCCTTGTCCCAGTCCGCCGCCCCCGTGATCCACGCGTTCTTCAGGGCCACGACGTGGTCGATCTGCACGTCGCCGGACCGCGGGCCGCGCTCGAACTCGATCGTCGCGCCCGTGTACGGGTCGTCGAGCGTGCCGGACGCCACCTGGCACGTGTCGCCAGGGGTGAGCTCGAAGTCCTCGAGGTCCCGCTGCAGCATGTCGTTGCGCGTGTCGCACCCGTTCTTGTCGACGTCCTGCCATGCTGTGCCGAAGCCGGACTCGCGGTCGTAGCCCGCGTCGTCGGCGGCCTCCTGGACGGTGAGCGTCTCGAGCGCCGCGAGCGCGGTGCCCTCCGCGCCCTCCGCGGGGGCGACGTCGTCGCCCAGCGACTTGAGCACGAAGTTCCCGGCGAGCACGAGCGCCGCGACGACGACGAGCACGAGCTGCAGGGTCTTGCGGTGCCGACTGGGCGTGCTGGTGGCGGTCGAGGACACGGGCCCCCTCTTTCTTGTTCCGTGGTTCGGCGGACAAATGCTGAAAAAGTGTGAAACAGACTGCGCGCGCCAGTGTGCCAGAGTTGTGTTTCGCCCGTTCACCACCGCTCCCGCTCGCGCGATCCGTCCAGGGGTGGACGCGTCTCGCGTGGCCGCCCAGGGCGGGGCACCATGGGGCCCATGGCACTTCGCATCGGGATCGTCGGCTACGGGGGTGCGGGCAGGCAGATCCACGCCCGTCTGGCACGGGCCGCGGGGATGACGGTGACGGCGGTCGTGGCACGCGACCCCGGCCGCCGCGTCCAGGCGGCGGGCGACTGGCCCGGGGCCCGCCTGTTCCACGACCTGCCCGCGATGCTGAACGACCCCGGGCTGTACGACCTCGTCGTCATCGCGAGCCCGTCCGGCCTGCACGCGGAGCACGCGGCGGCCGTCTCCCGGGCGGGCACGCCGTTCGTCCTGGACAAGCCCATCGGGACGACGGCGGCCGAGGCGCGCCGCGTCGTCAGCACCGCAGCCTCGGCGGGCACGCCGTTCACGGTGTTCCAGAACCGGCGGTGGGACCCTGAGCAGCTCACGCTCGAGGCCCTGCTGCGGCGTGGCGAGCTCGGCACCGTGCACACGTTCGAGCGGCGCTGGGAGCGCTGGCGTCCGACCCCGCAGCAGCGGTGGAAGGAGAACGACGTCGTGGGCGGCGGGCTCCTGCTCGACCTCGGCCCGCACCTCGTCGACTCCGCGACCCGGCTCTTCGGCCCCGTCGTCGCCGTGTACGCCGAGACCCGCGCCCTGTCGACGCCCACGGAGGACGACGTCTTCCTCGTGCTGCACCACGCGGTACCGGGCGCAGACCCGGGCGCGGGCCAGGACCGTGCCACCGGCGCCGACGTGCTGTTCGGCGCCGAGCCGCCTGCCAAGGGCGTCGTGTCGCGGCTGTGGGCCGGCTCGCTCGTGGGCGCACCCGGCCCGCGCACCCGTGTGCTGGGGGACCGCGGCGCCTACCTGGTCCACTCCTTCGAGGGTGACGCCTCGCCGTACGACGTGCTCGACGCCGACCAGCCCGAGGGGACGCACGGCTGGCTCGTGCGCGGCAGGGAGCGCACGCCCGTGCCCCGGCCGCCCGGCGGGCACGAGGACTTCTACACGGCCGTCGCGGAGTGGCTCGCGGGCGAGGCGGAGGCGCCCGTGGACCCGGCCGACGCGGTGCGCACGGCCGAGGTGCTCGACGCCGCGCGGCTCTCGGCGCGCGAGGGGCGGCTCGTCGAGGTCTGACGCCGTGGTCGTGCACCCGGGCACATCCCGTGCGTCACCTGCGCGCATACCGCACGCCCAAGGCACGGTCAAGGTATTCGGTCAGTTGACCCACACCGTGAGCGATTCGGCAAATCCTACGGATAAAGGGCGGTATCCCCGGGCCGGAGTTCTGATGATCGGGTGCACTACATCGAATCTGCGGAACTGGTCCGCGTAGCCGTCCCCTCGGACGCCGCGGCGCGCGCCCTCCTGGTGCGCCGACTGGACACACTCGCGACACTGGACCACCCCCACCTGGTGCCGCTCATCGCCATCTCGCCGAACGGGCCGGACAACCTCGACGTCCGGCTGTCGCGCACGGGCGCCGTCGACCTGCCCACCGCCGTCGGTTCCCGAGGCCCGCTGACCCCCGCGGAGGCCTCCGGCGTGACCGTCGCCGTCGCCCAGGCGCTCGCCGCCCTGCACGGCGTCGGGCTGGTGCACGGCGGCGTGCGTCCGACGGACGTGCTGCTGCGCTCCGACGGCAGCGCCGTGCTGCGCCCCCGCGTGACGCTGCCGGAGCACAGCGACGACCCGGTCGACGTGACGTCGCTGGCCACGCTGATCGAGTCGGTGCTCGGCTTCCCCGGTCCGAGCGTGCACGGCAAGGCCGACGAGGCGTTGCGGTCGGTTCTGGCGCGCGCCCGCGCCGACGACCCGCGTGACCGCCCGGAACCCGGCACCCTCGCCGCCCTGGTGCACGACGCCGTCCCGCCGGAGCCGGTCCGTCTTCCCCACGGATCCTCTCTGGTGTCGGCGGCGATCAGCGGGCCGGTCCCGGTCGCGGGGCACGTGCCGCTCGGCGCGCAGACGCCGTCGGCCTGGCGCTCGGCGGCGCGGACGCTCACCGGCTCCTTCGCCGCGGTGGACGGCCGGGCGTGGGCGGCCAAGGCCCGGCGTCGGGCGCGGATGCCGTTGAGCGGCCGGTCCGGCGCTGCGGTGGTGACCGGCCGCCCCGAGCCGCGCACCACTCCGGTCACGCTCGTGGCCACCGGCATGATCGCGGCGGGCGTCGTCGCGGGGATCACCGCGGGCGTCATGGCGCTGCCGCAGGTGTTCGGGAGCGACGGGACCGCCGTCGCGGCGGCGGAGCCGTCGCCCGCTGCGGCCACACCGCGCTGGGGCGGCGGGATCAGCCCGATCGCCAACGCGAAGGACCCGGCGGGTGCGGCGATCGAGCTCACCGAGCGCCGCCTCGCGCTGCTCGCGGGCGCGGTCTCGGACCCGAAGACGATCAACGTCGAGGGCTCTCCGGCCTACCAGGCGGACGCGAAGACGCTGGAGGAGCTGAGGAACGCGGGCGCGCAGGTGGTCGGCGCCTCCGCAGAGGTGCTCCGGACCGAGCTCGTCACGGTGGGCCCCGGCGCGGCGAACGCCCTGCAGGACGTGGAGCCGGCATCGCTGACCCGCACCTCCGAGGGCGACGCGACGCCGGCGGCGCAGGGCGGTTCGAAGGAGCCGGTGCAGGCGGTCGTCCGGATCGAGTACACGATCTCGGCGCACGTGCAGGTGTCGCGGGACAGCGAGACGGCGGTACCCGCCTCGCAGGAGACCGCAGAGCTCGTGCTCGTCTGGACGCCGGGCGGGTGGCGCGTCAGCGAGGTGCGATGACCCAGTCGGCGGCCTCCTGCGGCGTCGCGTGGGTCCAGGCGAAGCCGGTGCGGTCCAGCACGCCGGGCAGCACGCGCTGGGAGGCGACGAGGTCGTCGGCGAGCTGACCGACCGCGACCCGCAGCGCGACGCGCGGCACCGCCAGCACGGCCGGACGGTGCAGGGCGTGCGCGAGCGCCCGCGTGAGGTCCCGGTTCGTGGTGGGCTCCGGCGCGACGGCGTTCACGGGCCCCCGGACGTCCGTCCCGATGACGTGACGGACGGCGGCCACCTGGTCCGTCAGGGTGATCCAGCTCCACCACTGCCGCCCGGTGCCGAGCGGCCCCCCGAGGCCGAGACGCAGGAGCGGCAGCAGCCACCCGAGCGCGCCGCCGGAGGGTGCGAGGACGAGCCCGGTGCGCAGCCACACCACGCGCGCCCCGGCGTCCGCGGCCGGTGCGGTGGCATCCTCCCACGCCCTGACCAGCCCGGCGAGGAAGTCGTCGCCGCGCTCGGACGTCTCGGTGAGCACCTCGTCGCCGCGGTCGCCGTACGCGCCGACCGCTGACGCGTTGATCAGCGCGGGCCGTGCGTCCAACCGCGCGACGGTGCGCGCGAGCAGGCTGGTGGTGGTCGTGCGCGAGCCGAGCAGGGTCTGCCTGTAGGCCGCCGTCCACCGGTGGTCACCGATGCCCGCTCCCGCGAGGTTGACGACGGCGTCAGCTCCCTCGAGCGCCGCGGTTTCCAGCTCGCCGGTGCGCGGGTCCCACACGAGGTCGCGGACGCGGTCGGGGGACACCGGATCGGCGCCCGGCCGCGGTGCGCCGGCCTGTGCTGCGCCGGGCGGTGCCGAGCCGGTCTGCGCGCCCCGCCGCACCAGCCGTCGCACGCGGGCGCCGCGGGCGACGAGGTCCGCGACGAGCGCCGTGCCGACGAGCCCGTGCGCACCAGCGACCACGACGTCCCTTCCGGTCGTCGTGCCGCTGCTCGCGCCGGTGCTCATGGCCGTGAATCTAGCGCGCACGACAGCGGCCGGTCCCGCGCACGGGACCGGCCGCTGTGAGCGCTGCCCGTCAGGTCAGGGACCCGCGGGCGGACGAGGTGCTCGTCAGAGGCCGACCTCGGCCTCGAACGCGCCCTCCTCGATGCGGTTCTTGATCGCGGTGAGGAAGCGGGCGGCGTCCGCACCGTCGACCAGGCGGTGGTCGTAGGACAGGAAGATGTACGCCATCGAGCGCACCGCGATGCTCTCGTTGCCGTCCGCGTCGGTCACGACGACCGGGCGCTTCGTGATGGTGCCCGTGCCGAGGATCGCGGCGTGGCCCAGCGGCACGATCGGGGTATCGATGAGCGACCCGCCCGAACCGGTGTTCGTGATGTTGAACGTGCCGCCCGACAGCTCGTCCGGCGTCACCTTGTTGGCCCGGGTCCGCGCACCGAGGTCCTGGATCTGGCGGGCGATGCCCGCGAGGTTCAGGTCGCCGGCGTTCTTGATGACCGGGACCACGAGGCCGCGCTCGGTGTCGACGGCGATGCCGACGTTCTCCGAGCCGTGGTAGGTGATCTCGCCCTTCTCGGTGTCGATCGTGGCGTTGATCTTCGGGTAGGCCTTGAGCGCCTCGACGGCGGCCAGCGTGAAGAACGGCAGGAACGTCAGCTTGGCGCCCTCGCGTGCGGCGAAGGACTCCTTGGCCTTGGCCCGGAGCTGCGCGACGCGCGTGACGTCGACCTCCATGACCGTGGTCAGCTGGGCCTGCGTCTGCATGGCCTCGAGCATCCGCTCCGCGACGATCTTGCGCAGGCGCGACATCTTCTCCGTCGTCCCGCGCAGGGGCGAGACCTCGAGCTTCGTCGGCGCGGCCGGCGCGGACGAGGCGGCGGGAGCGGAGGCAGCCGGTGCGGCGGCAGGGGCAGGGGCTGCCTTGGCCTCGGCGGCCGCGAGCACGTCCTCCTTGCGGATGCGCCCGCCGACACCGGTGCCCTGGATCTCGGAGACGTCGACGCCCTTCTCGGCCGCGAGCTTGCGCACGAGCGGCGTGAGGTACGAGCCGATGGTGCGACCCGGCGACGCCGGGGCCGGCTGCGCGGGCGCCGGAGCCTCCTGCGCGGGGGCGGGCTGCGCCGGGGCCTCCTGCGCCGGAGCCTGCGGGGCGGGCGTCTCCTGTGCCGGCGCCTGCTCGGCCGGGGCCTGCGGCGTCGGCTCGGGGGAGTCGGCGGTCGGGTCCGGCGCGGCGGGGGCCGGTTCGGCGGCCGGCGCGGAGGCGCCCGAGCCGACGAGCGCCAGGACGGCGCCGACCTCGACGGTCTCGTCCTCCTGGACCAGGATCTTCTGGAGCTTCCCGGCGACGGGCGAGGGGATCTCGGTGTCGACCTTGTCGGTCGAGACCTCGAGCAGCGGCTCGTCGACGGCGACGTCGTCACCGACCTCCTTGAGCCAGCGCGTCACGGTGCCCTCGGTGACCGACTCGCCCAGCGCGGGCAGCGGGACCTCGGTGGCGTCGCCGCCACCGGCGGGAGCCTCGGCCGGGGCGGACGCCGCGGCGGGCGCCGGGGCCTCCGACGGAGCGGCCGGCGCCTGCTCGGCGGCAGGCTCCTCCGCGGGCTTCTGCTCGGCGGGCGCCTCGGCCTCGGCCTGGGCGGGCTCCTCGGCCGGAGCGGCGGGGGCGTCGCCCGAGCCGGAGCCGTCGCCGATGACGGCGAGGGTGGCGCCGACCTCCACGGTGTCGTCCTCCTGGACGAGGATCTGCTCGAGCACGCCGGCGACCGGCGAGGGGATCTCGGTGTCGACCTTGTCGGTCGACACCTCGAGCAGCGGCTCGTCGACGGCGACCTCGTCGCCGACAGCCTTGAGCCAGCGGGTGACAGTGCCCTCGGTGACGGATTCGCCGAGGGCCGGCAGCTGCACGTTCTCAGACATGACCTACAGGGTCTCCTTTGTCGTTATGGTCAGTTGTGGGCGTGCAGAGGCTTGCCGGCCAGTGCCATGTGTGCCTCTCCGAGTGCCTCGTTCTGGGTGGGGTGTGCGTGGACGAGCGAGGCGACGTCCTCAGGGAACGCCTCCCAGCCCACGATGAGCTGGCCCTCGCCGATCAGCTCGCCCACGCGCGAGCCGATCAGGTGCATGCCGACCACGGGACCGTCCTTGCGGCGCACCAGCTTCGCGAAGCCCTGGGTACCCAGGATCTTGCTCTTGCCGTTGCCCGCGAGGTTGTACTCGACGGTCTCCACCTGGTCGGGGCCGTACAGCTCGGCGGCCCGGGCCTCGGTGACGCCGACGGACGCCACCTCCGGCTCGCAGTAGGTGACGCGCGGGATCGCCGCCTCGTCGATCGGGGCCGGGGACAGGCCCGCGATCCGCTCGGCGACGTAGATGCCCTGCGCGAACCCGCGGTGCGCGAGCTGCAGGCCGGGCACGATGTCACCGACCGCCCAGACCTGGCCGCCCGCCGGGGTGGTCACGCCGGTGCGGAGCTGCTCGTCCGTCAGCACGAACCCGCGGTCGAGCCGCACGCCGGCCGCCTCGTACCCGAGGTCGGCGGTGCGAGGGCCGCGGCCGACGGCCACGAGCAGCAGGTCGGCGTCGAACGTCGCGCCCGACTCGAGCTGCACCTGCACGCCGTCGTCGGACTGCTTGACCTGGGAGAACCGGTCGCCCAGGGAGAACTTCACGCCACGCTTGCGGAACGCGCGCTCGAGCGCCTTGGACAGCGCCACGTCCTCGTTCGGCACGAGGTGGTCGAGGGCCTCGACGATCTGCACGTCGGCGCCGAAGGACTTCCAGACGCTCGCGAACTCCACGCCGATCACGCCACCGCCGAGCACCACGACGGACGTCGGCACGGTGTCCAGCGTGAGCGCCTGGTCCGAGGTGATGACGCGGCCGCCGAGCTCCAGCCCGGGCAGCGAGCGGGCGTACGAGCCGGTCGCGAGCACGACGTGGGTGCCGGTGACGCGCGTGGTCGTGCCGTCGGGGGCCGTCACCTCGACGGTGCCGGGAGCCGCGAGCGTGCCGTGGCCCTGGACGACGGTGATCTTGCGCGAGGCGATGAGGCCCTGCAGGCCCTTGTACAGGCCGGCGACCACGGAGTCCTTGTAGGCGAGCACGCCCGGCATGTCGATGCCGTCCAGCGAGGTCTGGACACCGAACTGGGAGCCGTGCGCCGCGGCGTCGGCCACCTCGGCCGCGTGCAGGAGCGCCTTGGTGGGCACGCAGCCCACGTGCAGGCACGTGCCGCCCAGCTTGTCCCGCTCCACGAGCGCGACGCTCAGGCCGAGCTGCGCGGCACGCAGTGCGGCCGCATAGCCTCCGCTGCCTCCTCCGAGCACGACGACGTCGAACGGTCCCGGGTTGTCAGGCGTAGGCACGTGGTGGCTCCTCGTTGACGACGGTGGCGGTGCCGGACCATGTGCAGGATCGTGAGCACCGCATGCCATCTTGACACCTCAGCGGGCTTGTCCCCAATCGTGGAGGGCGCGCTGACGGTGTGACCGTGGCGACATTCTGTGACAGGTGTGTGGCTTTCCCTGGGTGTGCGCCGCAGTTGCCTAGGCCGGTGCGGATCTCGCGAGTACCCTCGACCCCATGCCTCGCCAGTCCCTCAGCTCGCTCGCGCGTTTCTTCCAGCGGCGTTCCTCGGCCGGCGGCGCCCCGCGCTCCGGCGGTGGTGACGCGCGCCGCGCGACCCTGACGCACCTCGGCGAGTTCATCAGTTCCCGCATCGGTGTGGAGGCCTACGTCGAGCCGCCGACCACGGACATCCCGAGCACCATCCTGCTCGTCGCGAGCACGGGGGAGTGGACGCGCCGCCGGGTGCCCGACGAGCGCACCGCCTTCGACATCGCCAACCAGCTGGGGGTGCCGGTGTACAACGTGCGGTTCACCGGCTACCCCCAGCGGATGCGGGACTGGAACAGCGCCCAGCGGCGCGCCCGCAAGTAGGCCGTCCCGAGCGGGTCGCCCCGGGTCAGCGCGCCGCGCGGCCCTCGAGGAACGCGAGCAGCGTGCGGACGCCGACGCCGGTGCCGCCGGTCGGCGTGTAGTCGTGCCCGCCGCCCTCGTTGAACGCGGGGCCCGCGATGTCGAGGTGCGCCCACGGGTGGTCGCCCACGAACGTCTGCAGGAACAGGCCGGCGTTGAGCATGCCGCCCCAGCGCGGGCCCGAGTTGGCGACGTCGGCCACCTTGGACTTGATGTTCGACCTCAGCTCCTCCGGCAGCGGCATCGGCCAGAACAGCTCGCCCGACGCGTCAGCGGCGGCCTTGACCTCGTCGCGGACCTCGTCCGTGCCCATGACGGCCGCGGTGCGGTTGCCGAGCGCGACCATCTGGGCGCCCGTGAGCGTGGCGATGTCGAGCACCACGTCGTGGCCGTCCTCGACCGCGGACACGAGGCCGTCGGCCATGACGAGACGGCCCTCGGCGTCCGTGTTCAGCACCTCGACGGTCTTCCCGCCGTAGATGGTGATGACGTCGGCCGGGCGCTGCGCGTTGCCGCCCGGCATGTTCTCGGCGAGGCAGAGGTAACCGGTCACCGCGACGGGCAGGGCCAGCTTCGCGGCCGCGACCACGGCCGACAGCACGGCGGCGGCGCCGGCCATGTCGGACTTCATGGCCTCCATGCCCGCGGCCGGCTTGATCGAGATGCCGCCGGTGTCGAACGTGATGCCCTTGCCGACGAGCGCGACCTTCGCGTCCGGCTTGGCCGGCGTGTAGGCGACCTTGACGAGGCGCGGTCCGCGCGACGACCCCTGGCCGACGGCGGTGAGGCCGCCGTAGCCGCCCGCAGCGAGCTGCTTGTCGTCCAGCACCGTGACCTTGACGTGCTTCACGTCCTTGGCCGCGGCCTTCGCGGCGTCGGCGAAGGTGGCGGGGTAGAGCTCGTTCGGCGCCGTGTTGACCAGGTCGCGCGCCGCGTGCACGGCGTCGGCGAGGACCTGGGCGCGCTCGGCGGCGACCTTGGCCTTGGCGTTCTTGTGCAGCGGCGTGAGCACCTCGATCGAGGCGACGGGGGCCTTGGCGCCGTCCTTGCGCTTCGCGGTGCTCTTGCCCGCGGCGCCGCGGTACCGCGTGAAGGAGTAGGCCCCGAGCAGCGCACCCTCGGTGACGGCGGTGATCTCGTCGTCGTCCGCGGCGGGCAGGGCGATCGCGGCCGAGGTGAGCCCGGCCAGCTCGCGCGTGGCTGCACCGGCGGCGCGGCGCAGCGTCTCGGTGGCGAAGGTGCCGTCCTGTGCGCGCTCGCCCAGACCGGTCAGGACCAGCACCTCGGCGGCGAGCTGCGGGCCTGCCGGGATCTTGCGCACCTCGTCGCGAGCTCCCGTGACGCCGAGGTGCGGCGCGAGCGACTCGATCTGCGTGAGCAGGTCGGTGGGGAGCTGGTCGGACACGACGGCTACGCCGTCCGACGTCTGGGCGGTCGCCACCACGAGCGCTTCGGCCTTCACGGCGGTGGGATTCTTGCTGGAGAGGGTCACGTCGGTCACGAGGCCGATGGTAGCCCCCGAGGCTGACACCCGAGCCGGGCAGGGGCAGCGGCGGAGCGCCGCGTCCCGACAGAGGCGCAGGTCACGTCCGCTCCGATTGCCGCACCGTGGGCGGTGCCCGGTAGTCTGCAGGGCGTGATCCTCGCCCTCCTGCTTCTCGTGGTGGCGCTGTGCGTGCTCCTCGCCGGGTGGGCCGGCTGGTTCGTGGCCCGCGACCGCGCGGTGATCCTCAACCAGCTCTGGGGCGGCGCCGCGATCGAGGCACTGATCCTGGCGCAGGGCGTCGTGGCGATCGTGCTCGGCGCCACCGGTTCCGGTGCCGGCGACCCGCTGCTGTTCTGGGGCTACTACGCCACCACCCTCGTGATCCTGCCGATCGCGGCCGCCTGGGCGTTCGCCGAGCGGACCCGGTGGAGCTCCGTGGTGCTGCTCGTGGCCTCCCTCACGGTCGCCTTCCTCGAGTGGCGCATGTGGCAGATCTGGACAGGAGCGTGATGCAGGAGACCACCCGGCCCGACCGGCCGGCCCGCCGACGCACCGGGCGTGGCTTCGGCCGCGTGCTGGTGACGGTCTACGGCGTTCTGGCGTTCGCGGCGCTCGGCCGCTCGTCGTACGAGCTGGTCGTCAAGTTCCAGGAGGCGCCCGTCGCCTACGCGCTGTCGACCCTCGCCGCCGTCGTGTACGTCGTGGCGACGTTCGCGCTCGCGATCGGCAGCCCTCGGTGGCGGACGGTCGCGTGGGTGACCGTCGGCATCGAGGCCGTCGGCGTCGTGACGGTCGGCGCGCTGTCGCTGGCCGACCCCGGCGTCTTCGGCGAGTCCACCGTGTGGTCCGGGTTCGGGGAGGGCTACGGCTACGTGCCGCTGGTGCTGCCGTTCGTCGGCCTGTGGTGGCTGCGGCGCACGAGCACGGGCGCCGACGAGGACACGGCAGAGCACACCGACGAGGAGAGGACCGCATGAGCCGGGCGTACTCGCTGCTGTTCCAGGGCGTCTTCCGCCGCATGGACCCGGAGCGGGCGCACGAGCTCGCGTTCTCGCTCATCGAGCGGGCGGGCACCGTGCCGGTGCTGCGCGACGTCGTGCAGGGCGCGCTCGCCCCCTACCTGGGGCAGCGGGCCGGCGGGCCCGGCAGCGTCCGCGTGTTCGGCCGGGTCGTGCCCGCGCCGTTCGGCCTGGCGGGCGGCTTCGACAAGAACGCGCGCGCCGTGCGCGGCCTGACGATGCTCGGCTTCGGGTTCATCGAGATCGGCACCGTGACGGCGCACCCGCAGCCCGGCAACGAGAAGCCCCGCATGTGGCGCGAGCTCGACGTGCGCGGCGTCCGCAACCGCATGGGCTTCAACAACGAGGGCGCGGCGGCGGCGGCCGAGCGGCTGCGCGCGCTGCGCTCCACCGCGGCGGGCCGTGCGATCGTCGTGGGCGCGAACATCGGCAAGTCGAAGGTGACGCCGGCGCAGGACGCACCGGCGGACTACGTGACGTCGGCCCGCCTCCTCGCGCCCTGGGCGGACTACCTCGTGGTCAACGTGTCCTCCCCGAACACCCCGGGCCTGCGCGACCTGCAGGCCACCGAGTCGCTGCGCCCGATCCTCGAGGCGGTCCGCGCCGCGGCCGACGAGGCGACGGCTGCGGGCACGGCCGACGGACGCCGCGTCCCGCTGCTCGTCAAGATCGCCCCCGACCTCGCGGACGAGGACGTCGACGCCGTCGCCGACCTCGTGCTCGAGCTCGGCCTGGACGGCGTCGTCGCGGTGAACACCACGATCGGCCACGACAGGGGCCCCGGCGGGCTGTCGGGCCCGCCGCTGCTGGGTCGCGGCCTCGAGGTGGTCGCGCGGCTGCGCGAGCGGCTGGGCACCGGCCCTGTCATCATCGGCGTCGGCGGGATCACCCGGGCCGACGACGTCCGCGCGTACCTGCGCGCCGGGGCCGACCTGACCCAGGGCTACACGTCGTTCGTCTACGAGGGGCCGTTCTGGGCGTCGGACATCAATCGTGCGCTGACCCGTTCGGCGGGCTCGACGGCCAGTGGGAGGTACGAGTGATCCGTCCGCAGTGGGAGTGGGCCCTCGACGACGCCGGGGGGCGTCGCCTGGAGGCGCCCGTGACGCCGGTCTTCACCGCGCAGTACGACGCCGAGCAATGGCTCGGTGAGCACTGGCGCGAGCTCGCGGGGGCAGGTGCGGTGCGGGCACGGCTCCTGCACGACGGCACGCAGGCCACGCCCGCCGTGGAGCTCCGGGCCCCCTGAGGGGCACGCGGTGCGTGCCGCCGTCCCGCGTCACCGGCCCGGCCTGGTGGAGCCGCCCGCCGTCACCCGGGCCCACGCACGGGCCAGGCGCGGGACGGCGTCGGCGAGCTCGGCCGGTGAGCGGGTGAAGGTGAGCCGCACGCGCGAGCCGGCCCCGGTGCCGTCAGGGGTGAACAGCGGCCCGGCCGCCACCCGCGCGCCCTCCGCCGCCGCGGCGGCGGCGAACGCCTGGGCCAGCGGCCTGCGCAGGTCGACCCAGCAGAACAGGCCGCCGGGCGGCACCGGCACGTCCCAGTCGAACGCGTCCCGCAGCCGGGCGACGAGCAGGTCGCGCCGCTCGCGCAGCAGGGTGCGCCGGCCCGGCAGCACCTCGGCACGGCGCCGGAGCAGGTCGGCGACGGCGAGCTGGTCGAGCACGGCCGTCGCGATGTCGGCGGACTGGCGCGCCCGCGCGAGGTGCGCGACGACCTGCGGGTGGGCCCTGATCCAGCCGACCCGCAGCCCGCCCCAGAACACCTTCGAGGCGGAGCCGACCGACACGACGTGCGGCGAGGCGCCGTCCCCGGCGAACGGCGGGGGAGCGACGTCGTGCGACGGGTCGTCCGGGAGGGCGAGCTCGACGAGGGTCTCGTCGCCCACGACCGTGACGCCGTCCCGGTCCGCGATCTCGCGGACGGCGGCGCGCTCGTCCGCCGACAGGACGGACCCGGTGGGGTTCTGGTGGTCGGGCACGAGGTAGACCAGCCGCGGCCGGGTGCGGTGCACCGCGGAGGCGAGCTGGTCGACGTCGAGCGGCCCGGTCGGCACGCCCACGAGACGGCCACCTGCCTCGCGCATGGCCTCCATGGCGTGGAAGTAGGTGGGTGACTCGACGACGGCCCGGTCGCCGGGGCGCAGGTGCGTGCGCGCCAGCAGGGCGATCGCCTGCTGCGCCCCGGTGGTCACGAGGATCTCGTCGGTGGTGGTGGGCACGCCGCGCTCGCGGTACCGCGCCGCGATCGCCTCCCGCAGCGGGGTGAGCCCGTACGGCTCGTAGCCGCCCGAGCCGAGGTAGGCGGGCAGGCCCTCGAGCGCGCGCACGAACGCGTCGTGCAGCTCGGGCGGCGCGGGCGGCGTCGCCTGCCAGAGGTCGAGCTGGTCGCCCGCGTGGATACCGGTGATGGCCGGCCCCGCGCCTGCGACCCCGACCCGCAGCGCGTCGTCCGCCACGGGCGCGTCGCCGCCGGTGGGACGGCCCGGGCCCGGGCTCGCGGACGTCCGCGGCAGGGTGGTCACCGTGCCGGAGCCGACCCGGCTCACCGCGAAGCCGAGGTCGCGCAGCCGGGCGTACGCACCGGACGTCGTGGTGCGCGAGACCCGGAGCGCCACGGCGAGCTCACGCTCGCTGGGGAGCCGGGTGTGCGGCGCCAGCGTCCCGGACAGGACCGCGGCGCGCAGCGCGTCGGCCAGCGCCACGTACGCGGGGCCGCCCGCGTGCCACGCGCCGAGCAGGCGCGCGGTCGAGGTGGGGGAGAGCTCGCGCAGCACGGTCGGCCCCGGGGACGTCGAGGCGGGCGTCGTGGTGGACATGGGGCCACTCTCACCGGATTGGCCATGGATGACAAGGCCAATGCGGCGCAGGATAGGGGCCATGACGACGACTGCCGGCAACCCCGCCCCTGACCGCACCGAGCACGGGCCGGTGCGGGCGGCGGTGCGGATGAGCTGGACCCGGCGCGTGGTCCAGCTCGTGCTGGGCCTCGTCGGCTTCGGCGTGGCGACGGCGCTCATGCTGCACTCCGGTCAGGGTGCGATGCCGTGGGCGGTGCTCGACCAGGGCCTCGTGGACCGCACGGGCCTGGCGTACGGGTGGGTGGTGCTCGGCGTGGGCCTGCTCGTGATGCTCACCTGGATCCCGCTGCGCCAGCGACCGGGCATCGGCACCGTCGCGAACATCATCGTGATCAGCGTCGTGATCGACCCGGCGCTCTGGGCGCTCGAGCGGCTCGTGCCGGACCCGGGGCTCGTCGCCGGGATCGGCCTGGCCCTCGCCGGGATCGTGCTGCTCGGCGTGAGCACCGCGGCGTACGTGGGCGCCCGCCTGGGCCCGGGCCCGCGCGACGGCCTGATGACCGGGCTCGTGCAGCTCACCGGGTGGCCCGTGTGGGTGGTCAAGACGGCGATCGAGGTCACCGTCGTGGTGGTCGGCGTGCTGCTGGGCGGCACGTTCGGGTGGGCGACCGTCGTCTTCGCGTTCGGCGTCGGGCCGGTCGTGCAGCTGTCCGCGCGGTGGCTCGCGCCGTCGGGCCTCACGGCCGGTCGCTGACGCGGGCTTGGGGGCCAGGCGACCGGTAGGAGCCCGTCGCGAGGGTCGATTCGATTCGAGAACGTGACATAGGGTGCTGACATGGTCAACTACCGGTACCTCGGCAACAGTGGTCTCAAGATCTCCGAGATCACCTACGGAAACTGGCTCACCCACGCGTCCCAGGTGGAGAACGACGTCGCGACGGCGTGCGTGCGTGCCGCGCTCGACGCCGGCATCACCACGTTCGACACCGCGGACGCCTACGCGAACACCGCGGCGGAGCAGGTGCTCGGCGACGCCCTCAAGGGCGAGCGTCGCGAGTCGCTCGAGATCTTCACCAAGGTCTACTGGCCCACCGGTCCCAAGGGCCCGAACGACGTCGGCCTGTCGCGCAAGCACGTGATGGAGTCGATCAACGGGTCGCTGAGGCGCCTCGGCACCGACTACGTGGACCTCTACCAGGCCCACCGCTACGACGTCGAGACCCCGCTCGAGGAGACGATGCAGGCGTTCGCCGACATCGTCCGCCAGGGCAAGGCCCTCTACATCGGCGTCTCCGAGTGGACCGCGGACCAGATCCGCGCCGGTGCCGCGCTCGCCAAGGAGCTCGGCTTCCAGCTCATCTCGTCGCAGCCGCAGTACTCGATGCTGTGGCGCGTCATCGAGGACGAGGTCGTGCCCGCCTCGAAGGAGGTCGGCGTCTCGCAGATCGTCTGGTCGCCGATGGCGCAGGGCGTCCTGTCGGGCAAGTACCTGCCCGGTCAGCCGGCCCCCGCCGGCTCGCGTGCCACCGACGAGAAGGGCGGCGCGCAGACCATCAGCCGCTTCATGGACGACGCGGTGCTCACGGCCGTGCAGAACCTCAAGCCGGTCGCCGAGGAGCTGGGCCTGTCCATGGCGCAGCTCGCCGTCGCGTGGGTGCTGCAGAACGACAACGTGGCGGCGGCGCTCGTCGGCGCCTCGCGGCCCGAGCAGGTCGCGGAGAACGTCAAGGCGTCGGGCGTGACCATCCCGGCCGAGCTCCTGCAGAAGATCGACGACGTGCTCGGCGACGTCGTCGTGCGTGACGCGGGCAAGACGCTCGAGGGCATGCCGAAGACCCGCCCGGTGTGATCGGCGCCTGCTGATCGGCACGCCGCGGCACGAGAGAGGGCCCCGACGCACGGCGTCGGGGCCCTCTCTCGTGCCGCGGCTCAGACCGGGTAGCTGCCGCGCTTCTTGCTCATGGGCCGCGGCAGGCGCGAGCGCCGCAGCTGGTAGGCGCGGGTGACCGTGTACATCACGAGCCCGCGCGGCAGCTCGCCGAACTTGGCGATCAGGCGCTTCTTCAGCGACCGCCACAGCAGCCAGACGTCGACGATCGTCAGGAGCAGGAACCCGTAGAGGCCGAGCATGACGAGGATGCTCAGCTCCGGGTAGCGCTGCGTGAAGAACGTCGCGAAGAGGAAGACGAAGGCGACGGGCAGGAAGAACTCGCCGAGGTTCCAGCGCGCGTCGACGAAGTCGCGCACGTACCGGCGCACCGGTCCCTTGTCCTTGGCGGGCATGTAGCGCTCGTCGCCCGTCTGCATGGCCTGGTAGGTGCGCTCCCGGTCGATGCGCGCCTTCTCCCGCGCCGCCTTGCGGGCGGCCTTGCGGTCGTCCGGCACGAGGGGGCGCTTGTTCGCGGCCTGCGCGACGCTGCGCTTCGGCGTGGGGCGGCCCTTCTTGGTCGCGCCGCCGGGCGCGCTGCCGGACGCCGGCGTCACCTCGTCGGGTGTCTCGCCCACGGGGGTCACGCCGTCCGATGTCGAGGTCTTGCTGCGGGAGAACACAGCCATAGCCTAGTCGCTCGTACCGGGTGCCCTGCTGCGGCCCTCCGCCGCCCCGTCGGGCACCGGTTACCGTGGGGCGGTGACCACCGACACCACCACAGAGGCGCTGCGCGCACGCGTCGCCGAGCTGTTCCCCGCCCTGCAGGCCGACCTCGAGGCGCTGGTGCGCATCCCGAGCGTCTCGGCCGCCGCGTTCGACCAGGCGCACGTCGCCGCGAGCGCCGAGGCGACGGCCCGCCTGCTGCGCGACGCCGGCCTGCCCGACGTCCAGATCCTGTCCGCGCCGCGGCCGGACGGCACCCCGGGGGCGCCCGCCGTCGTCGCCCGGCGTCCCGCGCCCGAGGGCGCGCCCACCGTGCTGCTCTACGCGCACCACGACGTCCAGCCGCCGGGCGACCCGGCGACGTGGGACACCGACCCGTTCGAGCCCACGCAGGTGGGCGAGCGCCTCTACGGGCGTGGCGCGGCGGACGACAAGGCGGGCATCGCTGCCCACCTCGGCGCCCTGCGTGCGCTCGGTGCCGACCTGCAGGTCGGCGTCACCGTGTTCCTCGAGGGCGAGGAGGAGTCGGGGTCGCCGTCGTTCCGCGCCTTCCTCGAGACGTACCGCGACCTGCTGGCCGCCGACGTCATCGTCGTGGCCGACTCGACCAACTGGAAGGTCGGCGTCCCGGCCCTCACGACGTCGCTGCGCGGCCTCGTCGACGGCGACGTCGAGCTGCGCGTGCTGGACCACGCCGTCCACTCGGGCATGTTCGGTGGTGCGGTGCTGGACGCCGTCACGCTGATGTCACGGCTCGTGGCGACGTTCCACGACGAGGCGGGCGACGTCGCGATCGAGGGCCTGGTCACGGCGCCGGAGCCCGAGGTCGACTACGCCGAGGCGGAGTTCCGTGCGGACTCGTCGCTGCTCGACGGCGCCCAGGTGGTCGGCACCGGCACGCTGTCGGGCCGGCTGTGGTCCAAGCCCGCGCTGTCGGTGATCGGCATGGACGTGACCTCGGTGGCGGAGGCGTCCAACACGATCGCCCCGAGCTGCACCGCGAAGATCTCGCTGCGCCTGGCCCCCGGTCAGGACCCGGCGGCCGCCGACGCGGCGATCGCCGCGCACGTCGCGCGGCACGCGCCGTTCGGCGCGCAGGTGACGTGGCGGTCCGGCGAGGCGGGCAAGCCGTTCCTCGCGCCGGGCGACACGGCGGCGATGCGGGCGGCCCGCGCGGCCTTCACCGAGGCGTGGGGCACGGCGCCGGTCGACGTCGGCGTGGGCGGGTCCATCCCGTTCATCGCGGACCTGCTGGAGGTGTTCCCCTCGGCGGCGATCCTCGTCACCGGCGTCGAGGACCCGGACTCCCGTGCGCACGGCGCGAACGAGTCCGTGCACCTGGGCGAGCTGCAGAAGGTCGTGCTCGCCGAGGCCCTGCTGCTGACCAAGGTCGCGCAGGGCGTGTGACCTCTCCTGGACGGAGCCCGGGTCCGGGCTCCGTCCAGGGGGACGGTTCAGGAGACGGGGCGGGGCGAGACGTCGACCGCCCGGGCCCACGCCGCGACGTCCGCGGGCAGCTCGGGGGAGGGCAGGTCCTCGCCGAAGGCGTCGCGCACGACGTCGGGCGGCGAGATCCGGTTGCCCTTGCGGTCCAGGAACCGGCTCGCGACCCAGCCGCGCGCGTAGAGCGCGTCGCCCCGCGTGAACACCTGCTCCAAGTAGAAGACACGCTCGTCCCAGCCGAGGATCCGGGTGGTGATCTCGAACCGGTCGAACGGTTGCAGGGACCGCCGGTACTTCATGGTCGACGCCGCGACCACCGGCGCCCAGCCCTTCCGGCGAGCCAGGGGGAACAGCCCGAGGTCGGCGATCTGGTTGTTCCGCGCGACGTCCATCATCTGCAGGTAGGTGCCGTTGTTGACGTGCAGGTAGGAGTCGAGGTCGAGGGGGCCGACGCGCATCCGGGTGACCGACGGGTCGAGCAGGGTCTGTCCGGGGCGGGCTTTGCGCGGGAACAGTCCGGACCAGGTGAGCTGGAGCATGCGAGCCATGCGACGAAGGTTATACCCGCGACTCGGCGTATCAGATACCGGTCTCGCACACCGGCACCGGGTACCTGCCTCAGCCGGCCTGGATCTCCGCGCGCACCGTCCGCGCGACCTCCGGCGTCTCGAGCCGCTCCACGAGGTGCAGCGCCATGTCGATCCCGGCGGCGACCCCCGCCGAGGTGACCACGTCGCCGTCGTCGACGTAGCGGGCCTCGGTGTCCACGAGGACGCTCGGGTCGAGCTCGGAGAGCTCGTCGTAGTGGTGGTGGTGCGTGGTGGCGGGGCGGCCGGCCAGCAGCCCGGCGGCCGCCAGCGGCAGCGCCCCGGTGCACACGCTCGCCAGGATCGGCGTCTGCCTGCGGATCTGGCGCAGCCACTCGAGGTGGCCGGGTGCCGACAGCAGGGCCCGCGTGCCCAGCCCGCCCGGGTAGACGAGCACGTGCAGCGGACCGACGTCGTCGGCGCCGTGCGCGGGCAGGACGCGCAGACCCTTGGCGAGCCGCACCCCCGAACCGTCCCAGGAGAACGTGCTCACCGTGGGGCGGAGCCGGGAGTGCGAGGCCCACTCGGCGAACACCTCGAACGGCCCGACCACGTCGAGCTCCTCCGCCCCGTCGAAGACGAAGATCCCGATCCGCAGCCCGCCGTTGCCGCTCATGTCGGTCTCCGGGTCAGATCCCCGGCAGCGCCAGCATCTGGTCGAGCGCGACACGGGCCCAGTGGGCGTCGTCGTCGTCCACGACGATCCGGTTGACCACCCGGCCCTCGACCAGCGACTCCATCGCCCAGACGAGGTGCGGCAGGTCGATGCGGTTCATGGTCGAGCAGAAGCACACCGTCGAGTCGAGGTAGTGCACCTGCTTGTCGGGGTGGGCCTTGGCGAGGCGGCGCACCAGGTTGAGCTCGGTGCCGATCGCCCAGGACGAGCCGGGCTCCGCGGCGTCGAGCTGCTTGATGATGTACTCCGTCGAGCCGACGAGGTCGGCCGAGGTCACGACCTCGTGCCTGCACTCCGGGTGGACCATGACGTTGACGTCGGGCACCGCCGCGCGGATGTCGGTGACGTTCTGCGCCGAGAAGCGCCCGTGCACCGAGCAGTGGCCGCGCCACAGGATCATCCGCGCGTCACGCAGCTGCTGGTCGGTCAGCCCGCCGTTCGGCTTGCGCGGGTCGAAGACCACGCACTCGTCGAGCGACATCCCGAGCTCCAGAACCGCGGTGTTGCGGCCCAGGTGCTGGTCGGGCAGGAAGAGCACCTTTCCGGTGCCGTCGACACCGCCCACCTGGTCGAACGCCCAGCGGAGCGCGACCTCGGCGTTGGACGAGGTGCACACCGTCCCGCCGTGGCGGCCGGTGAACGCCTTGATGGCCGCGGACGAGTTCATGTAGGTGACGGGGATGGTCGCGTCGGCGACGCCCACGTCCTGCAGCACGGCCCAGGCCTCCTCGACCTGGCCGATGGCAGCCATGTCGGCCATGGAGCAGCCCGCCGCGAGGTCCGGCAGCACGACCTGCTGCCGGTCGGACGTGAGGATGTCGGCGCTCTCGGCCATGAAGTGCACGCCGCAGAAGAGGATGTACTCCGCCTCGGGCCGGGCGGCGGCCTCGCGCGCGAGCTTGAAGGAGTCGCCCGTGACGTCCGCGAAGTCGATGACCTCGTCGCGCTGGTAGTGGTGGCCGAGCACGAACGCCCGCTCGCCCAGCGCTGCGCGGGCGGCGCGCGCCCGGTCGACGAGGTCGGGGTCGCTCGGGGCGGGCAGGTCGCCCGGACACTCCACGCCGCGCTCGGAGGCCAGGTCACGCCCCTGGCCGAGCAGGAGCAGCGGGGACGGGGCCGGCTCGGAGAAGCCGGTGGGATCAGCCAGCAGGGTGCTCACGACGACCATCATGACACGCGGGGGTCGCCCCTCGGCAGGCCGGTCTCGCGGCTGTGGACGGGCGCCGCCCCCCCCGGGCCGGGGTGCTGGTGGGGGTACTGGTGGCGCGTGCCGGGCTGCGGGCTGGTGGCGCGTGCGGGCGGCGTGCCACGATGCCTGTCGTGCACGTGCTGCTGCTTGCCGAGACCCTGCCCGACGCCGAGCGGCTCGCCGTCGCGTGGCGCGACGCCGCACCGCACGTCGGCACCGAGGTGCGCGCGGTGCACGTGCCGGGGGCCGGTGCCGTGCCGGCGCTGCCCGGGCACGGTGCCGACCCCGGGCCCGGTGGTGTGCTCCTCGCCGGGGCCGCGATCCCGGTCGGCCCCCCGGCCGGCGCCGGTGTGGGGGGCGTCTCCGGGCCGAGCGCGCCGGGCCCCGCGCCGTCGGCCCTGCCCGCCGCCGAGCAGGAGGTGCTGGCAGGCGTCGCCGCGCAGGCCGACGTCGTGGTCGCGTACGCCCCGCGCCTTGACGGCGAGGCACTGCGGCGGGGCGTCGTCGTCGAGGCCGCCGCAGCGGCTGCCGACCACGCCGTGCCCGTCGTGGCCGTCACCGACCGCAGCGAGGTGACCCGGCGCCAGTGGTCGACCGCAGGCCTGAGCGGGGTGCACGAGCTGGCCGACGGCGACGTCGCACGGGTCGCCCGCACGTGGACGCCGGGCTGGGTGTGACCTGATCCCTGTGGACGGGTCGTTGCCAGGACGGGCCGGGGGCGTACGATCTCAGGAGAACGACCGGTAGCGGGAACAGACGGACGATCCGATGGGTTGGCACCGCTGACAGATCGACTACGGGTATGTCGAACACGATCGGGAGATGACATGACCGACACCACCACGGACATCGCAACCCACGGCGTCAACGTCACCGACGTCGCCGCGGGCAAGGTCCGTAGCCTGCTCGAGCAGGAGGGCCGTGACGACCTGCGTCTGCGCGTCGCGGTGCAGCCGGGTGGCTGCTCCGGGCTGATCTACCAGCTCTACTTCGACGAGCGTCTGCTCGACGGGGACGCGCTCCGCGACTACGACGGCGTCGAGGTCGTCGTGGACAAGATGAGCGTGCCGTACCTCGAGGGTGCGACGATCGACTTCAAGGACACGATCGAGCAGCAGGGCTTCACGATCGACAACCCCAACGCGGGCAGCGCGTGCGCCTGCGGCGGGTCGTTCTCCTGATCCGAGCTCCTGAGCCGCGGCGCCCGCAGCGCTCCGCACGGACGGGCCGGTCACCACGTGGTGGCCGGCCCGTCCGCGTGTCCGGGGTGCGCTGCGGCGGCGCGCTGTGGGGCAATGCGCTGTGGGGCGGTGCGCCGTCTCCGGTCCCTGATGGAGCTCGCACGAGGTGATCGGTCACTTGCCGCGAGATCGGTCGGTCGGCGGACCGATCTCGCGACGTCGGACCGATCTCGCAGGGCCGGGGCCCACGTGGTGCCGATGTCAGGAGAGGCGGACCGTGACCGACCAGCCGGCCCAGGGCTCGTCGACCAGGCGGCCGGCGGGGGCGTCCGCGGGGGAGTGCTCCTGTGTCGCCACGTGCACGTGGCCCCGCATGCGGCACCAGGCGGGCACGTCGAGCCGGGCGGCCGGGTCGGTGGACAGCACCGTCAGCTCGGTCCCCGCCGGCAGGTCGCGCGCGGCGGCCGCGAGGCGGATCACGGGCAGCGGGCAGCGCAGGCCGCGGGCGTCCACGAGCACGCTCACAGCCCGCCGACCCCCAGCATCTCGCGCACCTCCGCCACGGCGCCCGGCAGCGCGGCGCAGAACCGGTCGACGTCCTCCGCCGTGGTGGACCGGTCCAGCGCGACCCGCACGTTGCCGTGGGTCAGCACGCCCATCGCCGCCAGCACGTGCGACGGCTCGAGGGTGCTCGCGGTGCACGCCGACCCCGAGCCGACCGCGAAGCCCAGCCGGTCGAGCCGGGTCACGAGCGCCTCGCCGTCCACGTAGAGGAACGAGAAGGTGGCGACGTGCGGCAGGCGGTCGTCCGGGTCGCCGACCACCTCGACGTCCGGTACCTGCGCGAGCCCGGCCCTGAGCCGGTCGACCAGCTCGCGCCGCCGCGCGTCCTGCGCGACACGGTCGGCCTCGACGGCCTGCAGCGCCACCGCAGCGGCGAACGCGAGCGGCACGCTCACCCCGCCGGGCGCCCACGGGTCCTCGTCCTCCGGGCCTGCCGGCGCGGTCCGGACGCGCTGCCGCACCGCGAGGACGCCGACGCCCGCCGGTCCGCCCCAGTCCGCGGGGTCCGCCGCGAGCAGGTCCCAGGAGGACGGCACCGCCACGTGACCGACGCTCGCGCCCGCGTCGACCAGGAGCGGGACGCCGGCAGCGCGCGCGGCCTCGTGCACGGCCTCGACGGGCTGCACCGTGCCCACCTCGCCGTTCGCGTGCTGCAGAGCAGCCAGTGCGACACCGGGCGCGGCGACGGCGGCCGTCATCGCGTCGGCGTCGACCCGGCCGAGCCGGTCGACGGGCACGACGCGCGGTGCGGCGTCGGGAGCGCCGTCGTCGGCCCCCGGCGTGGGGCGTCCAGGGGGCGTCCACCGGCTCGCGGCGTGCTCGGCCGCGTGCAGCACCGCCGCACGCTCGACCGCGCTCGCGACTACCGTGCCGCCGGCGCGCCGGCGCGCCGCCGCCGTCGCGAGGACGGCCGCGTGCAGGGACGCGGTGTGGCCGGGCGTGAACCGGACCTCCTCGGTCCGCGCGCCCAGCACGGCGGCAACGGCCTCGCGTGCGCCGTCGAGCAGGCGTGCCGCGCGGCGGCCCTCCGCGTGCAGGCGGCGGGGGTCGGCCCAGCCGTCGGCGAGCGCCTGCTCGAACGCCTGCCGCGCGAGCGGGTGCCACGGGGCTCGTCCACCGTTGTCGAGGTGCACCCGCGCGGGGGGTGCCGGGGTGGCGTCGCTCACACAGTCCTCCTGGTGCTGGTCGTTCCCCTGATCCTCGCACCCGGGCGAGGGGCGCCGGTCCCGGCCCGGGACGGCTCGCGCGCGGGATCGATCTGACACTCCACGCGCTGGTGTCCTGAACAGGGGGGACGGGTGTCCCGGATGCGGAGAGCATCACGTCCGCGGGGGAGCGTTCCGGGCATCATCACGCCTCCGGGCGCGCTAGGCTGCATGTCATCGAGGACGAAGGTTCTGCGTGGAGCTCGGGGGGAATCCGGTGCGACGCGCCGAACGAGACGTGAAAGGCCTCCCTTGCACTCGAAGTCGCCTACCCGCACCCGGCGGGCCATCCTGCGCGCGTCGGCTCTCGCCGTCGCCGTCGCAGTCGTGGCCACGGGCTGCGCCAGTGATTCCGTCCAGCGCGGATACCTGCCCGGCTACAGCGACGGGGAGGTGACAAACCAGACCGCGCGGATCACCGACCTGTGGGTCGGCTCGTGGATCGCGGCCCTCGCCGTGGGGCTCGTGACGTGGGGCCTGATGCTGTGGTGCATCGCCGCCTACCGCAAGCGCAAGGACGACCACCAGCTCCCGGTGCAGACGCGGTACCACCTGCCGCTCGAGCTCATGTACACGGCCGTCCCGCTGATCATGGTCCTCGTCCTGTTCTGGTACACCGACCGGGACATGACGGAGATCAACCGCGTGGACGGCACGGCGACCGAGCACATCCAGGTGATCGGCAAGCAGTGGAGCTGGGACTTCAACTACCTCGACGCCGGCGTCTACGACTTCGGCGAGCACGAGGCGGACCCGGGCAGCGTCACCGCGGAGGACGAGCTCGACGGTGCCGTGGGCACCTCGACGTCGTTCCCCACGCTGTACCTGCCGGTCAACGAGACGGTCGAGTTCACGCTCGACTCGCGCGACGTCATCCACTCGTTCTGGATCCCCGCGTTCCTGTACAAGCAGGACATGATCCCGCAGCGCACCAACAAGTTCCAGGTGACGCCGACCCGCGAGGGTACGTACGCCGGCAAGTGCGCGGAGCTCTGCGGTGAGTTCCACTCGGGGATGCTCTTCAACGTCAAGGTGGTCTCGGCCGAGGAGTACGAGGCCCACATGGACGAGCTCAGGGCCAAGGGGCAGACCGGCGAGCTGGGCATGGACCTCGCTCGCGAGCCCGGCGTGATCAAGCCTTTGGACGAGGAACAGGAGGCTGGGCACTGATGGCCGCAGCGACCACCACCGAGCTGGTCCCGGGTCTGGCGCCCGGGCGACAGTCGCTCGGCCGGACCGTGGTCAAGTGGATCACCACCACTGACCACAAGACGATCGGGTACCTGTACCTGATCACGTCGTTCATCTTCTTCTGCATCGGCGGCCTCATGGCGCTGCTGATCCGCGCGGAGCTCTTCGAGCCGGGCATCCAGCTGGTGCAGAGCAAGGAGCAGTACAACCAGCTCTTCACGATGCACGGCACCGTGATGCTGCTGCTCTTCGCGACGCCGCTGTTCGCGGGCTTCGCGAACGTGATCATGCCGCTGCAGATCGGCGCGCCGGACGTCGCGTTCCCGCGACTGAACATGTTCGCCTACTGGCTCTTCCTGTTCGGTGGTCTCATCACCACCGCGGGCTTCCTCACGCCGCAGGGTGCCGCCTCGTTCGGCTGGTTCGCGTACGCGCCGCTGTCGACCACCACCTACAGTCCAGGGTTGGGCGGAGACCTGTGGGTCTTCGGCCTCGCGCTGGCCGGTTTCGGCACCATCCTCGGTGCGGTCAACTTCATCACGACGATCATCACGATGCGCGCGCCGGGCATGACGATGTTCCGCATGCCGATCTTCACGTGGAACACGCTCATCACGAGCCTCCTCGTGCTGATGGCGTTCCCGCCGCTGGCCGCCGCGCTGTTCGCGCTGGGTGCCGACCGTCGTCTCGACGCGCAGATCTTCAACCCGGAGACGGGCGGCGCCATCCTCTGGCAGCACCTGTTCTGGTTCTTCGGCCACCCCGAGGTGTACATCATCGCGCTGCCGTTCTTCGGCATCGTCTCGGAGATCCTGCCGGTGTTCAGCCGCAAGCCGATCTTCGGCTACACCGGTCTGGTGTACGCGACCGTCGCCATCGCCGCCCTGTCGGTGACGGTGTGGGCGCACCACATGTACGTGACCGGCGCCGTCATGCTGCCGTTCTTCGCCTTCATGACGATGCTGATCGCCGTGCCGACCGGTGTGAAGTTCTTCAACTGGATCGGCACCATGTGGCGCGGCAAGCTCACGTTCGAGACGCCGATGCTCTGGTCCATCGGCTTCCTGCTGACCTTCCTCTTCGGCGGCCTGACGGGCATCATCCTGTCCAGCCCGGCCCTGGACTTCCAGCTGTCCGACTCGTACTTCGTGGTGGCGCACTTCCACTACGTCGTGTTCGGCACCGTGGTGTTCGCGATGTTCGCCGGCTTCTACTTCTGGTGGCCCAAGTTCACCGGCAAGATGCTGAGCGAGCGCCTGGGCAAGTGGCACTTCTGGCTGCTGTTCGTGGGCTTCCACACGACGTTCCTCATCCAGCACTGGCTGGGCGTCGAGGGCATGCCGCGCCGCTACGCGGACTACATGCCGCAGGAGGGCTTCACCTGGGAGAACCAGGTCTCGACGGTGGGCGCGTTCATCCTCGCCGCCTCGACGCTGCCGTTCCTGTGGAACGTCTACACGACGGCCCGCAAGGCGCCGAAGGTCACCGTGGACGACCCGTGGGGCTACGGCCGCTCGCTCGAGTGGGCGACGTCCTGCCCGCCGCCGCGGCACAACTTCGCGTCGCTGCCGCGCATCCGGTCCGAGTCGCCCGCGTTCGACCTGCACCACCCCGAGGTCGTGGCCATGGAGCGCCCGGACTACGACGGCGACCGGGGCGTGCTCGAGAACATCTACGGTGAGGCCGACCGCCGGGGCCAGGAGCAGCAGGCGCAGGAGCGCGCCGCGGACGGCTCCGGTCAGTCCGGCGAGAGCAGCACCACGATCATCGACGACCCGGACGAGGGGACCAGCAAGTGAAGATCGAGTACCGGCTGTTCCTCTGGGGCACCCCCCTCTTCGTCGCCGCGGGCATCGTCTACGGGTTCATGACGGACTGGTCGGAGCCGGTCGGCTTCCTCGGCATGCCGCTGGTCGGTGGCCTCGTGGCGATGATCGGTGCGTACCTGGCCCTCACGGCCCGCCGCATCGACGCCCGTCCCGAGGACGACCCGAACGGCAACATCGAGGACGCCGCAGGCGACCAGGGCGTGTACGCGCCCTGGAGCTGGTGGCCGCTCGCGATCGCCGGGTCCGCCGCGATCTGCTTCCTCGGACTGGCCGTGGGCTGGTGGGTGTTCTACATCGGCTTCTGCGTGGCCGTCGTCGCGCTGGTGGGCTGGGTGTTCGAGTTCTCACGAGGCATCCACTCCCACTGACCCCTCCCGCCGAGGTAGTCACTTGGCGAGGTAGTCA
>DATGOB010000177.1:0-11236 GCA_036010205.1 Promicromonospora sp.
ACAGCCAGGCGTACCGCGAGGTCAGGTCGATGTTCTTGACGAAGTCGCCGTCCACGTACACGGCCAGCGAGCCGGTGGTACCGCCGCCGCCCGCCGCGTCGGGCATGGAGAACCGCACCACGAGCGAGTTGGTCGACGCGCGCGTGGTCCACTCCACGTACGAGCCGGTCTGCCCGAGCGTGACCGCCCGGCGCCCCGACGCCTCGCCCGCCAGGTCGCCCACCACGCGGTTCGGCCCGACGGCGACCGCGCCGCCGCCGGCCGCGCCGTCCTCGGCCTCGTACGTGTCGAACGGCAGGTTCGCGCCCCGGCCGACGAACAGCGACCGGGTGACCTCGTTGTTCGCGCGCTTGGCCGCGACCTCCGTGGCGTCCGCCGCCGCGGCGACCGTGACGTCGAACGAGCCGTCAGCGGCCGTCCACGTACCGAGGTCGACGCTCGCGCTCGTGGCACCCGGTGCGATCGCGCCCGACACCGAGCCGGTCAGCGTGCGCACCACCGCGCCGGAGCCGTTGCGCAGCTCGAGGGTGAGCCCGTGGGCCCCGGACGACGTCGCGACCGTGCCCCGGTTGGCGATCGTCGCCGAGAAGGTGACCGTCTCGCCCGACGCCGGTGTGCTCGGCGACCACGTCACCGTCGGCACCAGGTCGGAGCTCTCGACCTCCGTGACCACCAGCGGGTCCGGGTGCGCGTAGCCGTTGTCGGCCTCGGACTGCTCGGCCACCGCACCCGACGGGTCCACCTCGGCGCCGAGCTCGTACGAGCCCGCCGCGTGCGAGCCCGTCTCCGCGCTCACCGTCGCCTCGGCGCCCGCCGCGAGCGCGCCCACCTCGGCGGTGCCCACCTCGTCGCCGTCGAGCGTGAACGACACGTCCGTCGCGGCCGAGGCCAGCGTGCCGATGTTCTTCACCGTCGCCGACAGCGTCACGTCGTCCGACTCCGTGGGCGACGCCGGGTCCGCCGTCACGCCCGTGACCGTCAGGTTCGGGCCGGCCGCGGGCGCGCCGAACACCTGCAGCTCGGCCACCTGGCCGTTGCCCGCGCCGGTGTTGGCCGTGAACCGCAGCCGCACCTCGCGGGCCGTCCCCGAGACCGGCACCGTCACCGTGTTGCCCGTCGCCGGCGAGAACGCGTGCCCCGCCGATCCCGCGAGCGTCTCCCACGCGTCGCCCGACCCGGTGCGGCCCTGCACCTCGAACGTCTGCGTGCGGGGCCCCCACTCCGCGGCGGGCGGCAGCCGCACGACGACGGCCTCGAGCTCCGCCGCCGACTCCAGCGTCACCGCGAGCGTGCTCGGGTACTGCCCGCCCGCACCCTCCCAGTACGTGGCGGTGTCACCGTCGGTCGCGTTCCCCGCGACGTACGTCCACTCGGTCGACGACGCCGCCGCCGGCCGGCCCGCCGCCAGGTCCGTGCCCTCGACCGGCCCCTCCGGCTCGGCCGCCTCCCGCGTGCCGCGCACCTCGAGCTCCGAGAGCTGCCCCGCGGGCCAGCCGGTGTTCGCCGTGATCGCGACCCGCACGTAGCGGGCCTCGGTGTCCGGCACGTCGATCGTCACCGTGTTGCCCGACGCCGGGTCGAACCGGTGCTCGGCGCTCGCCGCGAGCGTGGTGAACGACGACGCGTCCGCCCCGGCCTGGACCGTCAGCGTCTGCGTGCGCGCCTCCCACCCGGCGGGCAGCGCGAGCACGACCTCCTCGACGGTGGCGCCCGCCCCGAGGTCGACCTGGGCCCACTGCGGCAGGCTGTTGTTGGTCGACTCCCAGTAGGTGGACCGGTCGCCGTCGGTGAGGTTGTCGGCGAGATACGGCGCGTTGCTGCTGCTCGCGGCGGCCGACGCGCCGGCGGACAGCACGACGGGTGCCGCGGAGGCGCTCGCCGGCACGAGCACGGCGGCCGTGAGCGCCGACGCCGTGAGCACGGACAGGAGGGCGGGCGCGCGCCCGGGTCTGCGCACGGTCGCGTGCGCGCGGTGTGGTGCGGCGGAGCGGAACATCGTCGTCCCCGATCTCCCGTCGTCCTCGACGGGTTGTCGTTCGGCTTGCTTCTCTCTGTAGACAAAAACGCATGCTCTTGTCGAGTTCTTGCAGGCGGATGGAACGGACAGTACTGAGAGCCTGCAGAGGGCGTCAAGGGTGGGCGTCGATGCGACGTACGCTCGGGCGCGGACCCGACCACCCCCAGGAGCCTCCGTGACCGATACCGCGCCCACCCCCGACCTGCTCGCCGCGCTGCCCGCCGACCTGCGCGAGCGCGCCGCCGCCCTCGACGCCGCCGACCCGCTGGCGCACCACCGCGACCGCTTCGCCCGCAGCGAGGGGCTGGTCGCCTACCTTGACGGCAACTCGCTGGGCCGTCCGCTCGCCGCCACCCGGGAACGCCTCGCGTCGTTCGTCGACGGTCCCTGGGCCGGGCGGCTCATCCGGTCGTGGGACGAGGGCTGGATGGATGCGCCGACCGAGCTCGGTGACACGCTCGGGCGCGTGGCCCTCGGCGCCGCCCCGGGGCAGACCGTCGTCGCCGACTCGACGACGGTGCTGCTGTACAAGGCGGCGCGGGCGGCGCTCGAGGCACGCCCGGGCCGCCGCGTGATCGTCGCCGACACGGAGAACTTCCCGACCGACCGGTTCGTGCTCGAGGGAATCGCCGCCGAGCGCGGCCTCGAGCTGCGCTGGATCACGCCGGACCCGGAGGCGGGCGTCACGCCGGAGGAGGTCGCCGCCGCCGTCGGCCCGGACACCGCGCTCGTGCTGCTCAGCCATATCGCCTACAAGTCCGCGTACGTCGCCGACCTGCCCGGGATCACGCGCCTCGTGCACGACGCCGGTGCCCTCGTGCTCTGGGACCTGTGCCACTCGGCCGGTGCCGTGCCGCTGTCGCTCGACGCCGACGGCGTGGACCTCGCCGTCGGCTGCACGTACAAGTACCTGAACGGCGGGCCGGGCTCGCCCGCGTTCGCGTACGTGGCCACCGGCCTGCAGGACCGGGTGCGCCAGCCGGTGCAGGGCTGGATGGGCAGCGCCGACCCGTTCGCCATGGGCCCCGCCTACGAGCCGGCGTCCGGCATCCGGCAGATGATCAGCGGCACCCCGCCGATCGTCGGGATGCTGCCGATGCGGGACATGCTCGACCTCCTCGACGAGGCGGGCATGCCGGAGGTGCGCGCGAAGTCGACGGCGCTGACCGGCTTCGTCATCGACGTCGCCGACGCCTACCTGCCCGGCGTCCGCGTCGTCTCGCCGCGCGACCCCGAGCGGCGCGGGAGCCACGTCATGCTCGACCACCCGGACTTCCGCCGCGTGGTGGCGCAGGCGTGGGAGCGGGGCGTGGTCCCGGACTTCCGCCCGCCGCAGGGCCTGCGGGTCGGGCTGTCCCCGCTGAGCACGAGCTTCACGGAGGTCGCCGTCGGCCTGTGGGTGATCCGCGAGCTGCTGGGCTGAGCCACCGTGGCTCCTCGTCTTTCAACCCGACGTCTCTCGGCTTTGAGGCGGCCCGAAGCCGAGAGACGTCGGGTTGAAAGACGATCGGCCGAAGCCCCCCGGCGTCAGGGCTCGCGCAGGCCCGGGAGGGCGCGGCGCACGACCTTGCCCGTCGGGTTGCGGGGCAGCTCCGGCAGGAAGTGGACGTCGCGCGGCAGGGAGAACCGGGGCAGGTGGTCGCGCAGCCGGTCGACGAGCTCCGCGGCGCCGAGGGTCGCGCCGTCGCGCAGCACGACGTACGCGGCGAACCGCTGCCCGAACGCCTCGTCCGGCACGCCGAGCACCGCGGCGTCCGCGACCTCCGGCAGGGTCGTGATGGCGTCCTCGACGGGCCGGGGGAACACGTTCTCCCCGCCGGAGACGATCATGTCGTCGGCGCGGCCGACGACGTAGAGGCGGCCCTGGTCGTCGAGTCGCCCGCGGTCGCCCGTGGCCATGAGGCCGCCGCGCATCGGCTTGCCCGTACCGTTCGTGTACCCCTCGAACAGCATGCCGTTGCCCACGTGGACCTGGCCGACGACGCCGCGGGGGACGGGCCGGCCGTCGTCGTCGAGGACGGCGAGGCGGGTGCCCAGCGGCGGCCGGCCCGCCGTGGTGGGCGCGACGGCGAGGTCGGCGGGCGTGGCGATCGACGCCCACGACGCCTCGGTCGAGCCGTACAGCCCGTACAGCACGGGGCCGAACTCGTCGAGGAACTGCGTGACCCGGTCCGCCGGCATGGCCGACCCCGAGTAGGCGACGACGCGCAGCGACGACGTGTCGTACCGCGCCTTCACCTCCGCGGGCAGGTCGAGCAGCCGCTGCAGCATGACGGGCACGGCGACCAGGGCCGTCACGCGGCGCTCGGCGATCGTGCGGAGGGTCTCCTCGGGGTCGAACCGGCGGGGGAGCACGAGCTCGGCGTGCAGCGCCATGCCCAGCTGGAGCGCCGCGAGGCCCCACGTGTGGAAGATCGGCGTGGTGATCATCATCCGGTCGCCCGCGCGCAACGGGATGACCGAGAGCAGCGACGCGGCCTCGCTCAGGCCGTGCGGGTGCGGGCGGCGGGCGCCCTTGGGCGTGCTCGTGGTTCCGGACGTCATGACGACGGTCCGGCCGGGGCGGTCGGGGATCGGCACCGGTGTCGCCGCGCCCTCCGCGACGAGCCCCGCGAGGTCGCAGTCGCCGTCGTCGGACCAGGTCGTGTGGACGGGCAGACGGTCGGTCAGGCCGGGGTCCCGGTCGAGGAACTCCTCGTCGGCGAGGAGGAGGGCGGGCTGCTGCTCGGCGACCACCGCACTGACCTGGGCGGGGGAGAGGCCCGAGTTGAGCAGCAGCGTGGTGGCGCCGAGCTTGGCGAGCGCGACCATCGCCTCGACGAGCCCGCCGTGGTTGCGGCACAGCACCGCGACGGGGGTGCGCGGGCCGACGCCGCGGTCGCGCAGGGCGTGCGCCAGCCGGTCGGTGCGCGCGTCGAGCTCGCGGAAGGTGAGGCTGCGCCGGTCGTCGACGAACGCGGTCTGGTGCGGCGCGCGCACGGCGCTCGCACGGTAGCCACCGGCGATCGACGGCCCCCACCTGAGGAGCTGCCAGATCGCGCCGACGTCGCGGTGCAGTCGCGGTCCGGGGGCCAGCACGCCCGAGCGGACGAGGTGGTACCCCTGCCGTAGCAGCGTCTGCCTGGTCTCGACCTGGACGAGGTCCTCGGTCGGGTGCGTCTCGGTCGTCTCGGTCATCACGTCGCCTGCCCCCTTTGGCTCCGGCTATTGCAGTCGCATTCAATAGGAAACGGGCGTTCGAGGCAACCCCCGCGTCAGGCCAGCGAGCGGGCCAGGGCACCGAGGGCCCTGAGGGTCTCCTCCGCGGCCGGCTCGTCGTAGCCGCGCGTGCACACCGCGACGACGAGCGCGTCCGGCCCCGGCTCGCCGACGAACGCGACGTCGTGCCGGATGCCGTCGACCCAGCCGGACTTCGAGCCGAACGGTACGGCCCCCGGCTCGCCCGGGTCGGGCAGGCCTGCGGTGAGCTGGCGGTCCGTCTGGCGGCCGAGCAGCGCGCACATCCACGCCGTCCGCTCCGGGCTCGCCAGCTGCCCGGTCACGACGGCGGACATCAGTGCGCAGAGGTCGGCCGCCGTCGTGCGGTGCGAGGCGCCGGCCCGCTCGGCGGCCAGGTCGGAGTACTTGCGCCCGACGGTCGAGCGGCTCGCCCCGGCGTCGGTGAGCGCCCGGTTCGCGGCGTCGAGGCCGACGTGCTCGATCACCATGTTGGTCGCCTCGTTCGAGGACACGGTGACCATGCGGTCGACGACGTCGCCCCACGGCATCGGCGTGCCGTCCGGAGGGAGGCCGTCGTCGACGTCGTCGGGCTCGATCGTGTACGTGCCGGCCCCCGGCACCTGCGAGGTGAAGGTGCGCGTGGCGACGAGCGGGTCGTCGAGCCGCGCGGTGCCCGCGTCGAGCGCGCGGGCGGCCGCGACCAGCACCGCCAGCTTCACGGTCGAGGCGGCGTAGAAGTCGCGGTCGTCGTCGCGGGCGGCGAGCACCTCGCCCGACGCCCTGGCCACCCGGTACGACACCACCGGGACGCCGTCGCTGTGCGTGCCGGTCGACACCATGCTGCTCCTCCTGATCGGTCGGCTGGTCTGCGCGGTCAGGCCGCGGCGCGGACCACGTTCGCCCAGCCGCCCACGAGCGCGCGGGACTGCGCCTCGTTCTCGGCGGCGCGCGCCAGCGCGGCCTCGGCCAGCGCCGCCCGGTCGATGCCCTGCTCGGCGAGGGCCGCCTCGTCCCACGTGGCCACGCGGTCGGGCCGTGCCTCGGGGTGGAACTGCAGGCCCCAGGCCGCCTCGCCCACGCGGAACGCCTGGACGGCGCACGCGGGGCTGGTCACGAGCAGCGTCGCCGCCGGCGGCAGGGCCGTCACGGAGTCCTCGTGGTTCTCGATCATCCACAGCCCGCCGTCCGTGCCGGGCAGCGCGCCGGGGAGGGTGCCGAACACAGGGTCGCCCCCGGCCTCCGGCAGCACCGTGAGCGCGCACATGCCCCGTTCGGTCTCGCCCGAGCGCGCCGTGACGCCGCCGCCGGTGACGTGCGCGAGGAGCTGTCCACCGAGGCACAGACCGAGCAGCGGCACGCCGTCGTCCAGCGCCTGCACCGCCAGGCGGCGCTCGTGGGCGAGGAAGGGGTGACCTGCGTCGTCGTCGGGCATGAAGCCGCCGCCGAGCAGCACGACGCCCGCGAACCCGTCGAGCGTCGCGGGCAGCTCGGCCGCCGGCGTCAGCACCGGGTCGAGGCCCGACTCCGGCAGCAGGTGCTCGAGGCGACCCATCGAGCTCGTCGGGGAGTTGAGGACGACAAGGACGCGGGTCATGCCTCGACCCTAGACGCGACGAGCTCGCGTGCGAAGTGGCAGGCCACCGCGTGGGCCGGGGAACCGCCGCGGGGCACGAGGGCGGGCACGTCGGTCGCGCACGCCTCCGGCACGGCGCGGCCGTCGCCGTCCGTGCGTGCCTCGGGCAGGGTCGGCGCGAGCCAGCAGCGGGTGTGGAACGGGCAGCCGGACGGCGGGTCGACCGGCGACGGCGGGTCACCCTCCAGCACGATGCCGCCGAGGCGACCCGGCGCGGCGGCGGACCCGGACTCCGCGCCGGCCGCGAGGCGGACCGCGGGGTCGGGCACGGGGACGGCCGAGAGCAGCGCCTGTGTGTAGGGATGCTGGGCGGTGTCGTAGACGTCGGCCTCCGGCCCCTGCTCCACGAGCCGCCCGAGGTACATGACGGCGACGTCATGGGCGATGTGCCGCACCACGCCGAGGTCGTGCGCGACGAACAGGTAGGACAGCCCGAGCTCGTCCTGCAGGTCCTCGAGCAGGTTGATGACCTGGCCCTGCACCGACACGTCGAGTGCCGAGACCGGCTCGTCGCACACGAGCACCTTCGGCCGCAGCGCGAGCGCCCGGGCGATGCCGACGCGCTGCCGCTGCCCGCCCGAGAACTGGTGCGGGTAGCGGCTCGCGTGGTCGGGGTCGAGCCCGACGAGCTCGAGCAGCTCGCCGACGGCGGCTCGGCGGCCGCCCGCCGGGTCGATGCCGTGGATCGCGAACGGCTCGCCCACGATCTCGCCGACGGACATGCGCGGGTTGAGCGACGTGTACGGGTCCTGGAACACCATCTGCACGTCGCGGCGCAGCTGCTTGCGGCCCGCGCGGGACAGCCTGCTCACGTCCTCGCCGTCGACGAGCACCTGGCCGCTGGTCGGCGCCTCGATGCCGACGAGCACGCGCGCGAGCGTCGACTTGCCCGAGCCGGACTCGCCCACCAGGCCGAGGGTGCGGCCCCGCTCGAGCGTGAGCGAGACGCCGTCGACGGCCTTGACCGCGGCGACCGACCGGCGCAGCAGCCCCTGCCGCACGGGGTAGTGCTTGACGAGGTCGCGCACCTCGAGCACGGCGTCAGTCATGGGTACCTCCCGTCTCGGGCGCACGGCCTGCCAGGACGTCGGCCGCGAAGTGGCACGCCGAGAGGCGGTCCGGGGCCGGGCGGGCGAGCGGCGGGTCCTGCGTGCGGCAGACGTCCTGCGCCACGTCGCAGCGCGGGTGGAACGGGCAGCCCGACGGCCGGGCGGCCGGGCTCGGCGGGCGGCCGGGGATCACGGGCAGGCGGCGGGGCAGCGCCGCGCCGCCGCCCGCGGCGGACGGCGCGGGCGTCCCCCGCATCGTCGCTGACGGGATGGACCGCAGCAGCGCGCGCGTGTAGGGGTGGGCGGGCGCCGCGTACAGGGGTCCGACGGGCGCCTGCTCGACGGCGCGGCCCGCGTACATGACGGTGACGTCGTCCGCCACGCCCGCGACGACGCCGAGGTCGTGCGTGATGAGCACGAGACCCATCTTCCGCTCGGCCTGGATCTCGGCGAGCAGCTGCAGCACCTGGGCCTGGACGGTGACGTCGAGCGCCGTGGTGGGCTCGTCGGCGATGAGCACCTCCGGGTCCATGGCCAGGGCGGAGGCGATCATCACGCGCTGCCGCATGCCGCCGGAGAACTGGTGCGGGTACTCCTTCACGCGGGCCTTCGCGTTCGGCACCTTGACGAGGTCGAGCAGCTCGATCGCGCGAGCGCGGGCGTCGGCCCGGGACAGGCCGCGCCGGGCACGGAGCGCCTCCGTGAGCTGGTAGCCCACGGTGTGCACGGGGTTGAGCGCCGCCAGCGCGTCCTGGAACACCATGGCCACGCGCTCGCCGCAGTACGCGCGGTGCTGCCGGGGGCGCAGGGCGAGCAGGTCGGTGCCGGCGAGCCGGGCGCTGCCGCGGGTGACGTGCGCCGTGGGGGGCAGCAGGCCCATCACGGCGAGTGAGGACACCGACTTGCCGGAGCCCGACTCGCCGACGATCGCGAGCGTGCGCCCGGCCTCGACGCGGTAGGAGAGGCCGTCGACGGCGCGCACGGTGCCCTCACCGGTGCGGAACTCGACGGCGAGGTCGGTGACCTCGAGCAGGGGCGCCTCCTCGGCGGCCGCGGGCTGCGGGGCGGCGGCCTGGCTCGGCGCGCTCATGCCGCCAGCCTCGGGTCGAGGGCGTCGCGCAGCGCGTCGCCGAGCACGACGAGCGCGAGCACGGTCGCCACCAGGCAGGCCAGCGGGGCCAGCAGGATGTGCGGCGCGCCGCCGAGCACCCACTGCGAGCCCTGCTCGATCTGGATGCCCCAGCTCGTGGCGGGCGGGCGCACACCGATGCCGAGGAACGACAGCACGGCCTCGGCGCTGATCACCCCGGCCACCGAGGTCGGCAGCAGCGCGGTGACCGTGCCGATCGCGTTGGGCAGCACGTGCCGGGTCATGATGCGGACGTCGGAGGCACCCAGCGAGCGCGCAGCGGTCACGTAGTCCAGGTTCTTCGCCTCCAGCGTGCTGGCCCGCACGTAGCGGGCGTACGGCATCCAGCCGAACAGGATGAGCACCACGGCCGGCAGCAGGATCACGTTGAACGTGCCGGCCCCCAGGTCGACGCCCTGGAACAGCGACAGCACGAGCAGTGCCGCGAGCAGCAGAGGGACGACGAGGAACACCTCGACCGCGCGGGACACGAGGTAGTCGACCCAGCCCAGGTAGTACCCGGCGAGCAGCCCGAGCGTCACGCCGATAAGCAGACAGGCCCCGACCACGACGACGGCGAGCAGCAGCGACGGCCGCACACCGTGCACGAGGGTGGCCAGCACGTCGCAGCCGAGCGCGTCGGTGCCGAGCGGGTGGTCGCCGCCCCAGCCCTGGGGCGCCGTCCGCGCCTCGCGGATCGGGCACGTGCGGGGGCTGGTGCTCGTGAACAGCCGGGGGAAGGCCGCCATGACGCCGAAGAACAGGAGCACGGCGGCGGCGACCACCGTGTCGGGGCGGCGGCGCAGCGTGCGCCACGCCTCGGCCACGGGGCTGGACTCCGCGGTCGGGGGCGGGGCCGGGGCGGGGGCTGCGGTGTCGTCGACGGCGTCACTCATAGCGGATCCTCGGGTCGAGCAGGGCGTAGGCGATGTCCACGAGGATCATCACCACGACGGTCACGGCGGCGAGCAGCGTCACGACGCCGAGCACGAGCGACACGTCGTCGTCGCGCACGGCGCCCCACAGGATGCCGCCCATGCCGTAGATGTTCATGAGTCCCTCCGTGATGACGGCGCCGCCGAGCGCCTCGGCGAACGTGAGGCCGACGGCGGTCACGACGGGCACGGAGGAGTTGCGCACCACGTGGTGCACGACGACGTGCCGCTCGCCCAGGCCCTTCGACCGCGCGGTGCGCACGTGGTCGCCCTGGTAGGACTCGAGCTGGCTGGCCCGGACCAGGCGGATGAACGCGGCGGAGCCGGCCAGACCGAGCAGGATGCCCGGCACGAGCACGGTGGCCCACGGGTGGTCGGGGTCGAACGACGGCTTGAACCAGTACGGCGGCCAGCTGTTCGCGCCGAACGTGTCCTCCGCCCAGTTGTGCAGCGGCACCGCGACGACGTACCGGTACACGATGAGCAGGACGAACACGGGGAAGGCATCGATGAGCACCGACGTGAGCCGGATGCCGTGGTCGCTCGGCGAGCCGCGCCGCCGGGCGGCGACCGAGCCGAGCACCATGCCGAGCACCAGCCACGTGACGAGCACGACGCAGAAGAGGCGCAGCGTGTTCGGTGCGGCCGCCGCGACGATGTCCGCGACCTCGCGGCCGCGCAGGTTGGTGCCGAAGTCGCCCTGGGCGTACTGGCCGAGGCGCTCGACGAACGGGCCGAGGCAGGGGTTGCCGACCTGGTCGTAGCAGGGGTCGTCGAGGTTGAACCGCTCCTCGACGGCGGCGATCTGCGCCGGCGTGGCGATCTTGTCGCCGAAGAACGCCTGGGCGGGGTTGCCGTTGAGCTGGATGGCCACCGTCGTGAGCAGGTGCAGCAGGAACATCACGAGCAGCAGGGTGCCGATCGCCTGGACGGCACGGCGGAGGATGTAGCGCCCCATGGGGTCCTTCCGGGGGGTATGGGGTGCCCGGCCCGGGGCGGCTCTGGTGCCGCCCCGGGCCGGTGCGGTGGTTCGTTACGCCGTGACCTCGATCGCGCGCAGGATGGGCGCCCCCGAGAACGGGTTGAGGACGACGTTGTCCAGGCGCTCGCTGTAGTACGTGGCGCTGAAGCTCCAGCGGAACGGGATCGTCGGGAACTCCTCGGCGAGGATCTGCTCGGCCTCCTGGTAGAGGGCGACCGACTCGTCGAGCGACGGGGCGGCGGCCGCCTCGTCGAGCTTGTCCTCGAACTCCT
>DATGOB010000178.1:0-30182 GCA_036010205.1 Promicromonospora sp.
CGCGCGCGCCCGCGCCCGGCCCACCCCCAGCCCCAGCCCCAGCCCCAGCCCCAGCCCCAGCCAGCACGATCGTGTCCCACGTCGACGTGCGCGCGTCGTACGCGAGCAGCCTGCCCAGCGCCGCGTCCCCCGTGCCGGTGAGCACCTTGACCGCCTCGACCGCCAGCGTCGCGCCCACCACGCCGCACGCGGGGCTCAGCACGCCGACCGTCGCGCACGACTCGCCCTCGGGCGGCTGCGGGCCGAACACGTCCGGGTAGGTGATCGCCCGCCCGTCCGGCGCCGCCGACCAGAAGACGCTGACCTGACCGTCCCAGCCCAGCACCGACCCCCACACGACGGGCAGCCCCAGCGCCGCAGCCGCCTCGGACACCGCGTACCGCGTCTCGAAGGTGTCCGAGCCGTCGACCACCAGGTGGTACCCGTCCAGGATCGAGGCGGCGTTCTCCCGGGTCAGGCGCTCGCGGTGGGCCACGACGGTCACGTCCGGCGCGAGCGCCCGCAACGCGTCGGCGGCCGAGTCGGTCTTCGCCCGCCCGACGTCGGACGCCGCGTGCAGCACCTGGCGCTGCAGGTTGGACAGCTCGACGGCGTCGTCGTCGATCACGCCCAGCGTGCCGACGCCGGCCGCGGCGAGGTACTGCAGCGCGGGCGACCCGAGGCCGCCCGCGCCGACGACGACGACGCGCGACGCCGCGAGGCGCTCCTGCGCGGCGACGCCGAACCCGTCGAGCAGCAGGTGCCGCGCGGTGCGCCGCCGCTCGGCAGGGGCCAGGCCCCCGGGTGACACGATCGGCTCCACGTGGTCATTCCACCACGTCGCCGCACCGCGCCGGGACACTCCTCAGCCCTTGCGACGACGGATCTCCTCCGCCGCCTGCGGCAGCACCTCGGCGAGCTCGCCGACCACGGCGAAGTCGCAGATCTCGAAGATCGGCGCCTCGGGGTCGCTGTTGACGGCCACGATGACCTGGGAGGCCTGCATGCCGCCCCGGTGGTGCGGCGCCCCCGAGATGCCGGCGCCGATGTAGAGGCGCGGCGCCACGGTGACGCCGGTCTGGCCCACGTACGTGTCCCACCAGCCCTCGAAGGCGGCGTCGCGCGAGGCGCCGACCGCTGCGCCGAGCACGTCCGCGAGCTCGACGACCGGGCCGAAGTCGCCCTCGGTCCCGCGCCCGCCCGCGACGACGACCGCCGCCTGGTCCAGCGGCGGGCGCCCGCTCGTGTCGGCCTTGACCTCGCGCGACACGAGCGTCACGGGCGACGGCGCCAGCTCGACGGCGAACCCTTCGACGACGGGCTCGACCGCGGCGGGCGCGGGCTGGGCGACCACGGAGTTGGCCCGCACGGTCACCACGGCGACGTCGCTGGTGACGGCGCACTCGGTGTCCCAGGCGCCCGCGAACACGCGCTTGCCCGCCACCACGCGGCCGTCGGCCTCGCGCACCGACGCGGCGTCGATGACCAGGCCGGCCCCGAGGTCGCGGGCCACGAGCGCCGCCGCCTCCTTGGCGGCGAACGAGGTGGGCAGGAGCACGACGTCGGCGTCGGTGCGGCGCACGGCGCCGGCGAGCGCGGCCGCGACGACGGCCGGCAGGTGCCGGTCGTCGCCGGTGACGCACGCGCCGTCGCGGGACAGCTCCGCCTGGTGCACGGTCTCGACGCCGTGGCCGCCGAGCTGGGCGAGCACCTCGACGGTGGGTGCCTCGAGGGCGACGGCCTCGACACGGCCGAGGTCGCGAGCGAGGGTGAGCAGCTCGAGCACGCTCGGGCGCACCTCGGTGGCCGGGTCGAGCAGGACCAGGACGGTCCGGTTGCTGTGGGTCATCGTGTCTCCTCGGCCGGTCAGACCAGGTCGTTGCGGATCAGGAAGTCGGCCAGCGCGATGCCGCCCTCGCCCTTGTCGGTGACGATCTCCGGCTCGGCGCGCTCGGGACGCGGGGCGGCGCGCAGCACCTCGGTGCGGGCGCCGGCGGTGCCCGCGGCGTCGGCGGCGAGGCCGAGGTCGGCAGGCGACCACACCTCGACGGGCTTGGTGCGCGCGGCCATCATCAGCTTGAAGCCGGGCAGGCGCGGCGAGTTGGCGCCGTCGGTCACGGAGAGCACGGCGGGCAGCGGCGCGGTCAGCACCTCGGTGGCGTCGTCGACCTCGCGGGTGACGGTCAGCACGCCGTCGGCCAGCTCGACCTTCTTGGCGAGGGTGAGGGTGGGCAGCCCGAGCTCGGCGCCGAGCAGCGTCGGGACCACGGAGCCCAGGCCGTCGAGCGCCGCCATGCCGGTCACGACGAGGTCGACGGGCGCCTCCTGCCCGAGGCGGCGCACGGCGGCGGCGAGCGCCGCGGCGGTGCCGAAGTAGTCGGAGCCTGCGAGCTCGTCGCCGGTCACGCGCACGCCGCGGTCCACGCCGAGCTGGAAGGCCTTGCGCAGCGCCATGTCGCCGTCGGGCCCCGCCAGGGTGACGACGACGACCTCGCCCTCGTCGGCGCCGATCGCACCGGAGGCGCGCTGGGCCTCGACGAGCTGGAGGGCGGCCTCGATCGCGTTCTCGTCGAGCTCGTTGAGGGTGCCCTCTGCGGCGGTGCGGACGACACGCCCGTCGGCGAAGCCTCGCTCGGTGCTGATGTCCGGCACGTACTTTGCGGTGACGACGATGCGCATGGGGTTACCGTACGACGCCGGGCCGCGTGGCACGGACCGGGTCCGCAGGTGGGTTTGCAACGATTGGTCACATGGTGCAGTCACGAGAGGCCGAGCCGCAGCGGCTCCCCGGCGATCCGGCGCCCCGTCCGGTGGTGCGTCCGTTGGTCCGCCCGACGGCGCGGCGCAGCCACGTCCCGCCGCTCGGCGTGCACGTCACGCCCGACGGCGGCATCGACGCGGCGGTGCTCGCCTCGCACGCGACCGCCGTCGACCTGTGCCTCATCGACGTGTCGGACCCGTCCCGCGACGAGCACGACCCGCGCCGGTACACCGAGCGCCGGGTGCCGATGGTGGGCCCGGTGTACGGCGTCTGGCACACGCACGTGCCGGACGTGGCGCCCGGCCAGCGGTACGGCTTCCGCGTGTACGGCCCGTGGGACCCGGGCGCCGGCATGCGGCACAACCCCGCCAAGCTGCTCGCCGACCCGTACGCGCGCGGGTTCGCGGGGCGCCTGCGCTACGGGCCCGAGGTGATCGGCTCGGTCTCGACCCGGCGGGACGACGGCGACGGTCCCGGTCTGTGGCTCGGCGACCCCTACGGTCCGCCGGACGGGTCGGACTCGCTCGCGTCGGTGCCGCACTCCGTCGTCGTCGGGCCGCTGCCGCCGCCCCCTCCCCTCAGCCGGCCGCGCGTGCCGTGGGCCGACACCGTGATCTACGAGGCCCACGTGCGCGGGACGACGATGCTGCGCGAGGACCTGCCGCCGGAGCTGCGCGGCACGTACGCGGGCCTCGCCCACCCCGCCGTGGTCGAGCACCTGACCAGCCTCGGCGTGACGACGCTCGAGCTGCTGCCGATCCACAAGAGCGTCGCCGAGCCGCGGCTCGCCGCGCAGGGGATGACGAACTACTGGGGCTACAACACGCTCGGGTTCTTCGCGCCCAACGCCGCGTACGCGACGCGCGCGGCGCAGGAGCAGGGCGCCGAGGCCGTGCTCGACGAGGTGCGCGGCATGGTGCACCTGCTGCACGACGCCGGTATCGAGGTGCTGCTCGACGTGGTCTACAACCACACCTGCGAGGGCGGCGACGACGGCCTGCACCTGGCGTGGCGCGGCCTCGACAACCCGGTCTACTACCTGCACGACGGCGCCTCGCCCGCCGCCCTCGCGGACGTGACCGGCACGGGCAACTCGCTCGACTTCCGCCGTCCGCGGGTGATCCAGATGGCGCTCGACTCGCTGCGCTACTGGGCCGAGACGGTGGGCGTGGACGGCTACCGGTTCGACCTCGCGGTGACGCTGGGGCGCGGCACGGTCGGCTTCGACCCCGACCACCCGTTCCTGGTGGCGCTGCAGACCGACCCGGTGCTGTCGGGCCTCAAGCTCGTGGCCGAGCCGTGGGACGTGGGGCCGGGCGGCTGGCAGACGGGCTCGTTCCCGCCGCCCATGGCGGAGTGGAACGACCGGTTCCGCGACGCGACGCGCACGTTCTGGCTCGACGCGCCCAAGCAGGGCGTGCGCGGGCAGGAGATGCGCGGCCTGCGCGAGCTGGCCACGCGCCTGGCCGGGAGCGCCGACCTCTTCGGCCCCGGCGACCCGCCGCTGGTGCGCGGCCCGGTCGCGTCCGTCAACTACGTGACGGCGCACGACGGGTTCACGCTCGCCGACCTCGTGGCCTACGACCACAAGCACAACGAGGCCAACGGTGAGGACAACCGCGACGGCACGGACAACAACCTGTCCTGGAACCATGGCATCGAGGGCCACACTCCCTCGGGCGACGACGCGACGACCGAGCCGTGGCAGGCCCTCGTACCGCCGCGCCGCCGGTCGCAGCGCAACCTGCTCGGCACGCTGCTCCTGGCCGCGGGCACGCCCATGCTGACGGCGGGCGACGAGCTCGGCCGCAGCCAGGGCGGCAACAACAACGCCTACGTGCAGGACAACGAGACCTCGTGGCTGCGCTGGGCGCTCGACGAGGCGGCGACCGACCTGCTGGAGACCACGCGCTACCTGCTGCGCCTGCGCCGTGAGCACCCGGCGCTGCGGGCCGACTCGTTCTACCTGGGCGCGCCGCGGCCGCACGAGTCGGACCCGGACCTGCTCTGGTACGCGGAGTCGGGCGAGCTCATGACGCCGGAGAGGTGGAACGAGCCGGGCCGCCGCGTGCTGCAGATGCTGCGCCCGGGCCCCGGCCGGGGCGACGCCGACGTGCTGCTCGTGCTCAACGGCGGGTTCGGCGACGTCGAGGTGACGCTCCCGGCGCGGTGCGACGACGACGCGCCGTGGGAGCTGGTCTGGGACTCCGGCTGGGACTTCCCGCACGTGCCCGCCGACGAGGAGGGCCCGCGGACGGCCTCGACCGTCGACCCGCTGAGCATGCAGGTGCTGCTCTCACCGGGCCGTACGTAGTTCACCCCAGACCTGTCCCGCCGACCTCACCGGGCCGCGCGGGACGTGGTTACAGTGCGCTCATGACTGACTCCGCGTCCAACAGCGAGTCCCGCAGCCGGTCCCGCAGCGCGTCCGGCACGGCTGCCGACGTCATCGTCGTCGGCGCGGGCCTGTCCGGGCTCGTGACGGCGACCGAGCTGACCGCGGCGGGCAGGCGCGTGCTCCTCCTCGACCAGGAACCCGCCGCCTCGCTGGGCGGGCAGGCGTGGTGGTCCTTCGGCGGGCTGTTCCTCGTCGACTCGCCCGAGCAGCGTCGGCTCAAGGTCAAGGACTCGTTCGACCTGGCGTTCGCGGACTGGCTCGGCTCGGCGCAGTTCACGCCCGGCGCCGAGCGCGGCGAGGGTCCCGACCGGTTCGGGTACCGCTGGGCCAAGGCGTTCGTGGAGTTCGCGGCCGGTGAGATGCGGCCATGGCTGCATGCCAAGGGCGTGCGCTGGTTCCCGCTGGTGCAGTGGGCCGAGCGCGGCGGCTACGCGGCGGGCGGGCACGGCAACTCGGTACCGCGGTTCCACGTCACGTGGGGCACCGGCCCCGCCGTCGTCGCGCCGTTCGTGGCCGCGGCGCACGAGGCGAACCGGGCGGGCCTGCTCGACCTGCGGTTCCGCCACCGTGTCACCGAGCTCGTGGTCACCGACGGCCGCGTGACGGGCGTGCGTGCCGAGGTCCTCGCCGACGACGACGCCGGCCGCGGCGAGCCGTCCAGCCGCACGGTGACCGGCGAGGTGGAGCTGTCCGCGCAAGCCGTCGTCGTCGCGAGCGGCGGCATCGGCGCGAACCACGACCTGGCCCGGGCGCGCTGGTCCGCGGACGCCGGGCGGCTGCCCGACCGGATGCTGTCCGGCGTGCCGGACTCCACGGACGGGCTCCTGCTCGGCGTCGCGGAGGCGTCGGGCGCCGCGCTCGTGCACGAGGACCGCATGTGGCACTACCCCGAGGGCATCGCCAACCACTCCCCCGTCTGGACGCGGCACGGCATCCGCATCCTGCCCGGGCCGTCGTCGCTCTGGCTCGACGCCGACGGCAACCGCCTGCCCGGTCCGCTGTTCCCCGGCTTCGACGCCCTGGGTGCGCTGCGGCACGTCACCACGCGCGGCGACGACCACTCCTGGTTCGTGCTGAACAAGACGATCATGGAGAAGGAGTTCGCCCTCTCCGGCTCCGAGCAGAACCCCGACCTGACCGGGAAGTCGGTGCCGCTGCTCCTGGAGCGCGTGCGCGGGCGGTCCGTGCCGGTGCGCACGTTCGCCGAGCAGTCCGACGAGTTCCTCTGGGCCGACACCCCCGCGGAGCTGGCCGCGAAGATGAACGCCCTGACCGAGGCCACGCCCGGCTCCCGCGGACACATCGACGGCGGCTCGCTCGCCGCACTCGTCGCGGCCAGGGACGCCCAGGTGGCCTCGGGCCTGGGCAAGGACCCGCAGGTGGTCGCCACGGCGGCGGCGCGGCACTTCATCGTCGACAAGGCGATCCGCGTCGCGCCGCCGCGCCCGCTCACCGACCCGCAGGACGGTCCCCTGCTCGCGGTGCGGCTCACGGTGCTGACGCGCAAGACGCTCGGTGGCCTGTGGTGCGACGAGACCGGCCGCGCGCTCACGCCGTCGGGCGAGGTGCTCGAGGGGCTGTGGGCCGTGGGCGAGGCCGCCGGCTTCGGCGGCGGCGGCGTGCACGGGCACCGCGCCCTCGAGGGGACGTTCCTGGGCGGCTGCCTGTTCACCGGCCGTACGACCGGGCGCGCGCTGGCTTCCGCGCTCTGACGACTCCGGCCCTCAACACGACAGGGCGGCGCAGCCCTCCCCGGCCACCACGGTCACGCCCACTGCGGCACGACGGTGTCCGGGCCGGGCACGAAGGAGGCACCTGGCAGCACGGCGAGGGTGCGGTGCGCGACGCCGCGCTCGGTGAGGGCGGCGACCAGGTCGTCGAGCACCGCCGACGTCGGGCACGAGAACGACGCGAAGAACGCGTGCGGGCCGTGCGCGGACGGCTGGCTGCGCAGGTGGACGAGGTCGAGCCCGGCCTCCGCGACCACGGCGAGGGTCGGCTGGAGCGAGCCCAGGTGGTCGTCCACCGGCCCGAACGCGAACCACACCTGCGCGGGCTCGGTGAACGCGGGCCAGTCGGCGCGCGACTCGAGCAGCCCGTACCAGACCGGTCCGCCCGCGGCGAGCGCCCCGCTGGCGGGCAGCTCGGCGAACCCCGCGGGGACGCGCGTGCGCTCGATGACGAGCGACCCGCCCTCGCCGGCCAGCGCGATGCGCTCCGCCACCGTGGCGCGGGTCGGCACGAGCCGTAGGCTCGCGCCGAGGCCGCGCAGCACGGGCGCGCAGTCCCGCACGCCCGCCTCGTCGATGACGACCTGGCCGGTCGCCGGGCCCGCCCCCACCCAGACCCACTGGGCGGGGACGGCGACGGCTGCCGTGAGGATGAGCGAGGAGTCCCCCTCGAGCAGGGCGCGCTCGAGGCCCGGCGCCGGCTGCTCCGGGTGGCCGAGGTGCACCACGGCCGCCAGGCCGTCGATGCTCGCGACCGTGGCCAGCGTGTCCGCGGTGGTGCCCAGGTCGAGCAGCTCCACCGGGTCGTTCCAGCCCGCCGTCCGCGCGGCGAGCATCGCGTGCGCGGGGGACTCCCGCTCGCTCCGTCCTAGCATGTCCGCAACCTACCGCCGCCCGGGCGTCCGAGCCGCCTCACCCGTCGCAGACCACGGCGTTGTCCGGGCGATAGGTGTGGTTGAACGAGTTCTCCTTGACCACCTTGCCGTCGTGCAGCACCTTGCGGGCGATGGTCACGGAGAAGCCGTCCTCACCACCCGGGTAGGCCTGGCAGTCGGGCGAGGAGTCGTGGATCGTCTGCTTCGGCACGACGTTGCGCTTCGGGCTCGTGCTCTCCTGCACCGTGTAGTGCTTGGTGCTCCAGATCCGCACCGTGAGGTGGCCGTCCGCCACGAAGGCCTGCATGACCGCGCCGTACGGCGTGTCGTTGCGGAACTTCATGTCCTTGGCGCCCACGTAGATCGTGGCCTCGCGCCCTGCGGGGTAGCGCGGGAACCAGTAGGAGTGCGCGTGGTGCTCGATGTCGTCGAACCCGGCGAAGAAGCCCGCGTTGAACGACGTCGTCGCCATCTGCGACAGGCCGCCGCCCACCGCCTCGACGTGCTTGCCGTCCTCGACGACGCCCGCGTCGAAGTAGCCGTTCTCCAGTGTGATCGGCGCGAGCGCCTCCAGCAGGGAGAAGGTCTCGCCCGGCTTGACCAGGGTGCCGGTGACCATCTCCGAGCCGCGGATCAGGTTCTGGGTGCGGATCTTCTCGTTCGTCAGCGGCGTGCTGAACTCCGAGACGATCTCCTTGACGCCCAGCTTCTCGAGCGACTCGACGGTGTCCTCCGGGGTCTGCTCGACCAGCTCGACCGAGGTCTCGCGGTCGTCGCTCGTCGCGGCGACGCGGACGGCGTCGGCCGTCTCCGCCGGGTCGAGCGTCGTGCCGGTCTTCCCGTCGACGATGGTCGGCTTGCCGCCCACGAACTCGAAGTGGGCGTCGTCCGGCAGCTGGAGCAGGTTGTCCGTCGCGTCGACGACGGCCTCGACCGCCGCGTCGCCGTCGACCAGGGTCACCAGCTCGGCGTCCTTCTGCTCGAACCGGACCAGGCCGGCCAGCGCCTCCGGCGAGAGCTGCGGCTTCTGGCCGCCGACCTCGACGGTGACCGGCCCCGAGACCACCTTCTGCGCGACGGCGAACGCGGCGTCCGTCTTCGCCTGCGTGATCACGGGCGGTACGGCTTCCGTCGGCAGGTCGAACGGACCGTCGGCGCGCAGCCAGCGCTCGGTGACGACGCTCGCGGTCTCGCTCGCGACCACCCGCGTGCCGTCCTTGGCGTCCGTCTTCACGGGCTGCCCGTCGACGAACGACACGGTGCCGTCGACCGGCTCCACGGCCAGCGACTCCTCGAGCCCCGCCACCGCGGCGTCGAACTTCTCGCTGTCGATCGCGAGCACCAGGTCCTCCTCGGACCCGCCGAACAGGTGCGCCCAGAGGCGCACGGGGTTCAACGAGAACCCGGTCAGCTCGGCGGCGGTCGCCTGGGCGTCCACCGCCAGGCCGCTCGACTCCGGGGAGAGCTGACCCTTGCCCTCGCCCGCCGTGACCGCGATCGGCTCCGTGGCCTGCGGGGCGAGCTGCTCCTCCAGGGCGGACGCCGCCTCGGCCCGGGTCATGCCACCGACGTCGACGCCCGCGACCGTGGTCTCGCGCGGCACCGTGTCGCTCACGGCCCAGGCCCCGAGCGTGTACAGGCCGAACAGCACCACGGCACCGAGCACCGCGAACAGCGCGACCTTGGGTCCGCGGCTCGGCGCGCCGTCTCCGGCCAGGCCGTAGAAGCCGCCCGGCTGGTCGGGGCTGCCCGACCCGCCGCCGCCCGGCATGCCGGGCGTGCCCGGGCCGGCCGGACCCTGCGGCGAGGACATCGCCTGACCCTGCGGGTTGACCGGGGCCCAGCGCGCGACGCGCTGGATCGCGCCCGTCAGCGGCTTGAGGAAGCCCTGCCCCTCCGGCGCAGGGCCCACGGCCGGCGGTACGGCACCGGTGGCCGACGGCGGGATGAGCGACCGGGGCTGACCCGACGGCGGCACGGGGCCGCCGACCGGGGGCTGCGGCGCGGTCCCGGGAGCAGGGGGCGTCGCGGACGGGACGCCGGGAGTGGCGGCGCCGGGCGCGGGCGGAGTGGGGGTCGCGGCGCCGGGCGCCGGGGAGCCGGGCGCGGACGGCGTCGGCGTCACGGTGCCGGGCGCCGGGGAGCCGGACGGCTGCGGGCCGGGCGACTGCGGGCCGGGCGGCTGGGAGCCGGACGGACCCGACGCGGGCGGCTGGGAGCCGGGCGCGGGCATGCCGGGCACCCCGGCGTGGCCGGAGGACGCCGCGACGCCCGCGGCGACGGCACCCGCGGCCGCGGCGGCGGGGGTCACGGGCGAGGGGGCGTCGGCGGACGCACCTGCGGACGGCGCGCCCGCAGGTGGCGCGCCTGCGGGCGTGGCGCCCGACGAGGCGCCGACCGCCCCGGGAGCACCCGCGGCCGGGGCGCCGAGGGCGGGCTGCTGTGCCTGACCCTGCTGTGCCTGACCCTGCTGTGCCCGACGGGCGGGCTGCGGGTCGGACTGCTGCGCACCCGTCTGCTGGGCGGCGACGGGCGCGGGACGGTCCTGGCCCGCCGGCACGCCGGACAGCCGCTGGTCGGCCTCGGTCTGTGCACCCCGGGGCGCCTCGGCGGGCGAGGCGTCGGCCGGGGACCCGGCCGAGGCGGAGCTCGCGGCGGAGCCTGCAGCCTGGGGACCCGCGGCCTCGGCTGCGGCAGCCGGTGCCGCGACGGCCGACGCCGCAGCCGCGGCAGCCGCGGCAGGCGCGGCCTCGGCTGCGGGGCTCGCAGAGGGCTCGGTGGCACCGGCGGCGGCCGGCGCAGAGGTGGACGCGGCGGGCGCACCCGCGGCCGACGAGCCCGTGCCCGACGGCACCGCCGTGGGCTGTTCGTCGGCAGGCCGCTCGTCGCCGGGCCGCTTCGCCGCGGAGCCGGCTGCACCGGCGGCCTGACCGGTGCCCGAGGCTCCGGCGTCGGGCCCTGCCGTTCCCGTCGACCCCGCCACGGGCGACGGCGCGCCGCTTCCCGCGCCCTGACCCGCGGCCGGTCCACCGGCGGCGGCCTGCGCCGCACCGGCAGCAGCGGCAGCACCCGCGGCACCCGCGCCGGCAGAACCGGCAGCGCCTGCACCGTCCGCCGTCGTGCCGGATCCACCCTGGGGCGCGACGCCGTCCTTCGGCGGACGCTCGAACGCGAACACGCGCGGGGTGTAGCCGTTGCGGGGAGCGGGCGTGCGGCTCGCGGGCGTCGCGAGCTCGTTCACGACGGTCTGCAGCACCGCCACCGGGACGGGCTCGTCCGACCCGCTCTGCGGAGTCGTGGCGGGCGGCGTCGTGCCCTGGGGGCGCGCGGCCGGCGGGATGGACGGCGGCCGGTCACCCGCGGCCTGCCCGGGCGGCGTGGCGGGCCGGGCCGCCTGGCCGGGCACAGGTCGCGCCTGCGGCGGTACCGGCTGTCGCGGCGCGCTGCCTGGGCGCGTCGGAGACAGGCGGGGAGGAGTCGTCGAGGCAGGAGGGGTCCCCTGCTTCTCGTCTGACGTCGGCTCGAGCGAATCGTCACGCTCGGTCGGCTGACCCATCGGCACGCTCCGTGCAACTACCCGAGACGCGGGCTCTCCGCGTCGTCCAGGGCGCACCGGACCTGCGGCGGAATCCGCTGGACGGGGCCGCCCTCCGGGCATCCTATCGACCGAGAATCCGTCTCAAGCGCGCGTACCGGACGTCCCGAGGTGGAGGTTGTGTATCAATCCTGCCGGACGCCCTCCCGGGGCGCGCGGCACACCGTCCGACGCGGCGCCGACCTCAGGCGACGTGCCGCCGGGGCCGCGCAGGCACCTCGGCGAACCACGAGGCCGGCAGGAACGCGACGACGGCCAGGAGGGCCACCCCGGCGTACGACCACACGAGGCCGAGCACCCCCGCGGGGACCACGACGTCGCCCCCCGAGCCCGGCAGGGACAGGACCTGGACGATGCCGACCCAGCCGACGCCGAAGCCCAGCAGCGTGCCGTAGCCGGCCCAGGCGCGCGCGAGCACGCCCGCCGCCGTCGTGAGCGCCAGCGCGAGCACCAGGCCCAGGTACCACGAGTCGTCGCCGTACCGGTGCACCACCGTGCCCAGCGCGCCCATGACGACGCCCAGCAGGACCGCGAGCAGCGTGCGCAGGATGGTGCGTCCGAGGTGACGTCCGGATGAGTTCACCCCGGCATTGTCCAGCATCCACCTGGGAGGCTCGGCGATGTGGAAAACTCCGGCGGGTGAACACGCTCCAGTCCCAGACCCGGCTCGTCGTCCGCCAGCGCATCCGCATGACGGTCAACCAGTACGAGGTGCACGGGGCCTTGCCGGACGGGTCGGAGGGCGAGCTGTACGCCTTCGCCCAGCAGAAGCGCATGGCGTTCCGCGAGCAGGTGACGCTCTACTCGGACGACAGCAGGCGTGAGCCGGTGCTCGGCTTCAAGGCCCGGCAGATCATGGACCTCGGCGCGACCTACGACGTCGTCGACGCGGCGGGCACGCCCATCGGCTCGTTCCGCAAGGACTTCGCGCGGTCGCTGCTGCGCAGCACGTGGCACCTGGAGCAGCCGGGGCACGCCGTGCTCACCGGCGCCGAGCGCAGCACGGCCGTCGCCCTGCTGCGCCGGTTCACGGACCTGGACTGGCTGCCGTACCACTTCGACTTCGTCGTCGACGGGCGCGTGGCGTTCTCGGTCGAGAAGAAGTGGGGCCTGCGCGACCGCTACGTGGTGGACATCCACGACGCCGCGCTGGACCGCCGGCTCGTCACCGCCATGGCGATCGCGCTCGACGCCCTGCAGGACCGCTGACCCGGTACGTCTCCGTCGCGAGGATCGGCGCCAGCACGTCGTTGGACAGGGCGTACCACCCGGCGACCTCGCCCACAGGGCGCGGCAGCGCCGTCGCGTGCTGCACCTGCGTCGCGTGCGCGCGCAGGGCGGCCACCACCCGGTCGAGCACCGGCCGCACGTCGACCTCGACCACCTCGCCGGGGTCGAGGTCCTCGACCGCGAACGGCGGCAGGTCCTCGTCCGGGTCCGGGAACGTCAGGCCGTGCGCGTCCGCGAGCGCGCGGGCCCCGGGCAGGCCGGCCAGCGTCGCCCGCGCCGCGCGCACGACGGCGGCCGGTGCCACGGCCTGCCACAGCTCCGCGCCCGACCACGGTTCGGCGGACGGGCCCTCGTCGCCGGTGTGCCACGCCGGGTCGGCCGCGAGCTCCAGCGCACGGACCGCCACGGCGTGCGTCCGCACGTGGTCGGGGTGCCGGTAGCCCCCGCCCGGCTCGTACGTCGCGACGACGGCGGGTCGCCGGTGTCGCAGCAGCACCGCCAGCCGCCGGGCCGGTTCGTCGAGCGGGACGCGGGCGAACGCCGTCGGCGGTGAGTCGGGAGCCGGGCCCGCGACGCCGGGGGCTACCCACGTCATGCCCGAGTCCTCGTACCTCTCTGGGCGCCTCGTGGGCTCCGGCCCGGGCAGCCGGTCGAGGAAGGCGTGCTCGACGCGGCTCCGGCCGTTCCCGAGCGCCGTGAGCGCGGCGGCCAGCTCGGTCTCGCGGTAGGCGCCGAGCGCAGGGCCGTCGCCCTCGAGCCCGGCGCGGCCCTCCGACGTCGTGCCGGGCAGGGCGATGACCTCCCCGCGCTCGCCGCGCGTGCAGGTCACGACGCAGACGGCGCGTCCGTCGGCCGCCGAGGCGGCGAGGAGGCCCCCGGTGGACAGGCTCTCGTCGTCGGGATGCGCATGCACCGCCACCACACCCCCGAAACCGCTGAGTGCTGGATCACCGCCCTCTTCCGGGGTCCGGAAGGGCGACGTTCCAGCACTCAGCGGCACGAGGGGCGTGGGGTCAGGCGCGCTTGGCGCGGGCCGCCGCGCGGGCGCGCTCCGTGGCGTCCAGCGCGACCTTGCGGATGCGGACCACCTCGGGCGTCACCTCGACGCACTCGTCCTCCTGCGCGAACTCCAGCGACTCCTCGAGCGTGAGCTTGCGCGGCGGGATGAGGTTCTCGAAGCTGTCGGCGGTCGAGGACCGCATGTTCGTCAGCTTCTTCTCCTTGGTGATGTTGACGTCCATGTCCTCGTTGCGGGAGTTCTCGCCGACGATCATGCCCTCGTAGACCTCCTGCGTGGGGTCGACGAAGAACGAGCCGCGTTCCTGCAGGTTGATCATGGCGTACGGCGTGACGACGCCCGCGCGGTCGGCCACCAGCGAGCCCGTGTTGCGGGACTCGATCGGGCCGTGCCACGGCTCGAAGCCCTCCGAGATGGAGGACGCGATGCCCGTGCCGCGGGTCTCGGTGAGGAACCGGGTGCGGAAGCCGATGAGGCCGCGCGCCGGGACCATGAACTCCATCCGGACCCAGCCGGTGCCGTGGTTCGACATGGTCTCCATGCGGCCCTTGCGCTGCGCGAGGAGCTGCGTGACCGAGCCGAGGTACTCCTCGGGCACGTCGATCGTCATGCGCTCCATCGGCTCGTGCACCTTGCCGTCGATCGTCTTCGTGACGACCTGCGGCTTGCCCACCGTCAGCTCGAATCCCTCGCGGCGCATCTGCTCGACGAGGATGGCGAGGGCCAGCTCACCGCGGCCCTGCACCTCCCACGCGTCCGGGCGCTCGGTCGGCAGCACCTTGAGCGACACGTTGCCGATGAGCTCCGAGTCGAGGCGGTCCTTGACCTGACGGGCCGTGACCTTGTGGCCCTTGCCCCCCTTGCCCGCCAGCGGCGAGGTGTTGATGCCGATGGTCATCGAGATGGCCGGGTCGTCGACCGTGATGAGCGGCAGGGGCCGCGGGTCGTCGAGGTCCGTGAGGGTCTCGCCGATCATGATGTCGGCGATGCCCGCGACGGCGACGATGTCACCGGGACCCGCCGACTGCGCGGGCACGCGCTCGAGCGCCTTGGTCTCCAGCAGCTCGGTGACCTTCACGCTCTGCAGGCTGCCGTCGTGCCGGGCCCACGCCACGGTCTGGCCCTTGCTCAGGGTGCCGTTGTGGATGCGCAGCAGTGCGAGGCGGCCGAGGAACGGCGACGCGTCGAGGTTCGTGACGTGCGCCTGCAGCGGCATGTCCTCCTCGTACGTGGGCGCGGGGATCTTCTCGAGGATGGTCGCGAACAGCGGCTCGAGGTCCTCGTTGTCCGGCAGGCCGCCGTCGGCGGGCTGCTCGGTCGAGGCCCGGCCGGCCTTGGCGGACGCGTAGACGACGGGCACGTCCAGGATGGCGTCCAGGTCGAGGTCCTCGACCTCGTCGGACAGGTCGCCGGCCAGGCCGAGCAGCAGGTCGGTGGTCTCGGCGACGACCTCGCTGATGCGGGCGTCGGGCCGGTCGACCTTGTTGACGACGACGATGACCGGCAGCTTCGCGGCCAGCGCCTTGCGCAGCACGAAGCGGGTCTGGGGCAGGGGGCCCTCGGACGCGTCGACCAGCAGCACGACGCCGTCGACCATCGACAGGCCGCGCTCGACCTCGCCACCGAAGTCGGCGTGGCCGGGGGTGTCGATGACGTTGATCGTGATGCCGTCAGGCTGCCCGCCGGCAGCGGCCGCCGGGCCTGCGTACCGGATCGCCGTGTTCTTGGCGAGGATCGTGATGCCCTTCTCACGTTCCAGGTCGCCGGAGTCCATCACGCGGTCGTCCACCTGCTGGTGGGCGGAGAACGCTCCCGCCTGCCGGAGCATGGCGTCCACGAGCGTGGTCTTGCCGTGGTCCACGTGGGCCACGATCGCGACGTTGCGCAGGTCGGATCGGGTCGCGCGGGCCGAGGTCGGCGCGGTTGCAGGCACGGTCACGGAGCACTCATTTCCAGAAAGGGAGGTCAGGGGGCGCGGACCCTGGTCGTGGGGACCCGTCTCGCGGCAGCACCATCTTACCCGCGAATCGAAATCCCCAGGTGTCACCCGCATCACTCCGCCCCCTCCGCCGAGGTAGACAGGTGGCGAGGTAGACACCTGGCGAGGTAGTCAGGTGGCGAGGTAGTCACACAGCGAAGTAGTCATTCGGCGAAGTAGTCGTTCCGCGGGAGACACACAGCGAGGTAGCCACCCGTCCGGGTGACTACCTCGCTGTGTGACTACCTCGGCGAGAGAGGTGGGTCAGGCGCCGATCTCCAGGCTGGCGCCGGGGATGGCCGCCAGGAGGTCCCGCGTGTACTCCTGCTGCGGGTTGTCGAACACCTCGTCGGTCGTCGCGTGCTCCACGATCCGCCCGTCCTTCATCACGGCCACGAGGTCCGCGATCTGCCGCACGACGGCGAGGTCGTGCGTGATGAACAGGAAGGACAGCCCGAGCTCTGCCTGCAGGTCGTTGAGCAGGGTCAGGATCTGCGCCTGGACCAGCACGTCGAGCGCCGAGACGGCCTCGTCGAGCACGAGCACCTCGGGATTGAGCGCCAGCGCACGCGCGATGGCGATGCGCTGCCGCTGACCGCCCGACAGCTCGTTCGGGAACCGGCGCATGGTGGCCTGCGGCAGCGACACCATGTCCAGCAGGTCGCGCACCCGCTTCTCGCGCGACTTCCGGTCGCCCACGCGGTGCAGCGCGAGCGGCTCCTCGATCGAGCGGAAGATCGAGTACGTCGGGTCCAGCGACCCGTACGGGTTCTGGAACACCGGCTGCACGCGACGGCGCAGGGCGAACTGCTCCTTGGCGGACATCTTGGCGACGTCCTTGCCGTCGAACAGCACCGTACCCGACGTCGGCTCGAGCAGACCCAGCACCATGTTGGCCGCCGTCGACTTGCCGGAGCCGGACTCGCCCACCAGGGCGAGCGTGCGACCCTTCGGCAGCGAGAAGTCGATGCCGTCCACCGCGGTGAAGTCGGTGTGCGCGCCCGGGCGCGAGCCCCGGATGTGGAACACCTTGGTGAGGTCCTTCGCCACGACGACGTCGGGCGCCGCCGTCGCCGACTCGTCGGCGTGCTCGGCGAGAAGGTCCTCGGCCTCGGTACCGCGCTCGTGCGCGGACTGGATGCGGCGCGAGGCCAGCGACGGCGCCGAGGCGACGAGCCGCTTGGTGTACTCGTGCTGCGGGTCCTTGAGGATCTGCAGCGCGGGCCCCGACTCGACGACCTTGCCCTTGTACATCACGACGAGGTGCTCGGCGCGCTCGGCGGCCAGGCCCAGGTCGTGCGTGATGAACAGGACGGCGGTGCCGAGCTCCGCGGTCAGGCCCTCGAGGTGGTCGAGGATCTTCTTCTGGACCGTGACGTCGAGCGCCGAGGTGGGCTCGTCCGCGATGAGCAGCTTCGGCCGGGAGGCCAGGCCGATCGCGATGAGCGCACGCTGGCGCATGCCGCCGGAGAACTCGTGCGGGAACTGCTTGGCGCGGCGTGCGGCGTCGGGCAGGCCGGCCTCGCCGAGCAGCTCGGCGACACGCGCGGTGCGCTCCGCCTTGCTGCCCTGGAAGCCGTTGGCGACGAGCGCCTCGTCGATCTGCGTGCCGATGCGCCACACCGGGTTGAGGTTGGACATCGGGTCCTGCGGCACGAGACCGATCTCGCGCCCGCGCAGGTCCTCGACCTCGCGACGCTTGAGCCCGACGAGCTGGCGCCCGCCGAACGTGATGGACCCGCCGGTCACCTTGCCGGTGCCGGGCAGCAGGTCGATGATCGCGTGCGCCGTCGTGGACTTGCCGGAGCCCGACTCGCCCACGATCGCCACGGACTGGCCGGGGTAGACCGTGAGGTCCACGCCGCGCACGGCCTCGACCGTGCCGTTCGCCGTGGTGAACGAGATCCGCAGGTCCTTGATGTCGAGCAGCGGCGCGCTGTCGTCGCGCTTCTCGGCGGGCACCGGGGCGTCCTCGGTGGAACCGTCGGTGAGGGTGATCGTGGTGGTCATCGCTTCCTCGCCTTCGGGTCGAGCGCGTCGCGCACGACGTCACCCAGCATGATGAAGCCGAGCACCGTGAAGGCGAGTGCGGCGGCCGGGTAGAACATGATCTCCGGGTTGGTCCGGATGGACGAGCGCCCGTCGGACAGGTCGCCGCCCCAGGAGACGGTCGACGGGTCCAGGCCGATGCCGAGGAACGTCAGCGTCGCCTCGGCGACGATGAACGTCCCGAGCGCCACCGTGGAGTACACGATGATCGGCGCGGCCGAGTTCGGCAGCACGTGCCGCCACAGGATCGCGGCCCGGCTCATGCCCAGCGCCTTCGACGCCGTGACGAACTCGTTGTTCTTGACGCTCAGCACCGCGCCGCGGGTGATGCGCGCGATGGTGGTCCAGCCGAAGGACGCGAGGACGAGTGCCACGGCCAGCGCGCTGCGCGACGGCACGATGCTCAGGATCACGATCGCGGCCAGCACGAACGGCACCGCGAAGAAGATGTCCGTGAGGCGCGACAGGATCGTGTCGAGCCAGCCGCCGTAGTAGCCGGCGACGGCGCCGATGACCGTGCCCAGCACGACGACGAACGTCGTGGTGAGCAGACCCACCAGCACGGACGCCCGCGCCCCGAACAGCGTGCGGGTGTAGATGTCGCACCCGTTCTTGTCGGTGCCGAAGAAGTGCTCGGCCGACGGGGACAGCAGCGAGTTCGGCAGCAGGCAGTTCGAACGCGGCAGCTGGGAGGTGAACGCGCCGGGCACGATCGCCACGACGACGACGATCAGGATCATCGCGGCGGACACCCAGAACAGCGGGCGGTGGCTCATCTCGCGCCACGCCTCACGCCACATGCTCGACGGCGCCTCGTCGGTCGAGACGGCGTCGACGACGCCGACCTTCACGTCCTCCGGTGCGGCCACGTAGTGACCCTGGCCCGGACGCGGGGCCTTCTCGTAGCGGTTCTCAGGCATAACGGATCCTCGGGTCCAGGACGGCGTACAGCAGGTCCACGAGCAGGTTGGCGACGATGTAGACGAGCACGATGACGGTGGACATCGTCACGATCGTGACGGACTCACCGCGCGAGATCGCGTTGAACAGCGTGCCGCCGACGCCGTTGATGTTGAAGATGCCCTCGGTGACGATCGAGCCCGTCATCAGGTTGCCCAGGTCCACACCGATGAAGGTGACGACCGGGATCAGCGAGTTGCGCAGCACGTGCCGGTTGACGACGCGGCCGCGGGACAGGCCCTTGGCCCGCGCGGTGCGCACGAAGTCGGCGGTGACGTTCTCGATGACCGAGGTGCGCGTCAGGCGCAGGATCTGTGCGAAGGACGCCGTGGCCAGCACGACGGCAGGCATCAGCAGGCTCACGACGTCGGGATCACGTCCCGCCGTCACGGGGAGCCAGTCGAGCTGGACGCCGACGACGATCTGGAGCACCAGACCGGTGACGAACGTCGGCAGTGCGATGAGCAGGAGGCTCAGCACGAGCACCGACGAGTCGAACAGCTTGCCCTTGCGCAGGCCGGCGAACAGGCCGAAACCGATGCCGAAGATCGCCTCGATGATCAGCGCCATGAGAGCGAGCTGGAACGTGATGGGCAGGGCGTCCGCGACCACCTCGGACACCGGCCGGCCCGTGAAGGTGTTGCCGAGGTCGAGGGTGAAGATCCCCTTGAGGAAGTACAGGTACTGCACGAAGAAGGGCTGGTCCAGGTGGAACTGAGCCCGGATCTGGTCCTTCACGGCCTCGGGCAGTCCTCGCTCGCCACCGAGACCCGCCACCGGGTCACCCGGCCGCAGGAACACCAGGGCGTAGAGGAGCAGGGTGGCGCCGATGAACACAGGGATCACCTGCAGGAGTCGGCGTCCGAGATACCAAAGCATCGAAATTCTCCTTGGGCGGTTTCAGCGAACCATTGTCCCGGACCGGCCAGGGGCGGTACGCCGCACACAGTGGAAGGCGGGGTACACGCGTTGCGCGTACCCCGCCTCACCTGGAGCGTAGCGTCACGCCGGTCGCCCGGGCGTGATCAGGCTCACTCCGACTTGGTCACCTGGTACAGCAGCGGGTCGCTGTCCCACCCGAAGACCACGTTGTCCACGTTCTCCGACCAGCCACCCGTGGCGTTGTTGTACCAGAGCGGGATGCCCGGCAGGTCGTTGAACAGGATGGTCTCGGCCTCCTTGTAGAGCTCGACCGCCTCGTCCGGGTCGTCCGCGCCGTTGGCCTCCTTGAGCTTGGCGTCGAACTCCTCCGAGGAGTAGTGCATGTCGTTCGAGCCCGCGCCCGTGCCGTAGATCGGGCCGAGGAAGTTGCTCATGGCCGGGTAGTCGGCCTGCCAGCCACCGCGGAAGAGGCCCTTGATCTCGTCGTTGTCACGCGCGTCGAGGAACTCGTCGAACGTCGGGTACGCGTCGAACTCGCAGTCGATGCCGAGCGTGTCACGGATGCCGTTGCAGGTCGGGTCGATCCAGGACTTGTGGTCGCTGTCCGCGTTGGACGCGATGTACAGCGTCTCGTCGCCCCACGGCTCGATGGCCTCGGCCTCGTCCCAGAGCTTCTTGGCCTCGTCCGGGTTGTAGTCGAGCACCTCGCTGCCCTCGACGTCCTCGCTCCAGCCGCTGATGACCGGCGAGGTGAAGTCGGAGGCCGGGGTGCGCGAACCGGAGAACACCGTCTCGGTGATCTGGTCCCGGTCGATCGCCATCGAGATGGCCTTGCGGCGCATCAGGCCGGCCTCGCCCTGGAGCTTCTCGTTGTACTCCGGGACGTTGATGACCTGGACCACCGCGGCCGGCTGGTTGACCGCACGGTCGCCCAGCTCGCCCTCGAAGGTGCCGAAGGCCGACGCCGGGACGTTGGTCACGATGTCGAGGTTGCCGTCGAGCAGGTCGTTGTAGGCCGAGTCCTCGTCGGTGTAGGCGATCAGGTCGACGCCACCGTTCTGGACCTCACGCTCACCCTTGTACGCGTCGTTCGGGCGCAGCTCGATGACCGAGTTGTGCTCCCAGTTCTCCAGGACGTACGGGCCGTTGCCGACCGGGGCCTCGCCGAACGCCTCCGGGTCGTCGAAGAACGACTCGGGCAGCGGGTAGAAGGCCGAGTAGCCCAGCCGCAGCGGGAAGTCGGACTCCGGCTGCGCGAGGGTGACGACGAACTCGGTGTCGGAGACGACCTCGAGCCCGGACAGCTCCTCGGCGGCCGGCTCCTCGCCCTGCACGTCCTCGAAGCCCTCGATGGGCTCGAAGAAGTAGCTCAGGTTCTGGGCGTTCGGGCCGTAGGCGCCGTAGTTCCAGGCGTCCACGAAGCTCTGCGCCGTGACCGGCGTGCCGTCCGAGAACGTCCAGCCGTCCTTGAGCGTGATCGTCCACGTCTTGTTGTCGTCGGAGTCGATCGACTCGGCCACCTCGTTGTGCACGACCCCCTCGGCGTCGTAGTACACGAGGCCGGCGAAGACGTTGCTCGTGACCTTCGACCCGAAGGTCTCGTTGGTCATGGTGGGGATGATCGGGTTCTGCGGCTCGCCGTTGCCGACGGAGACGATGCCGGTGCTGGCACCGCCGTCGCCCGTGTCGTCGCCGCCGCCGTTGCCGCCGCAAGCGGTCAGCACGAGCGACGAGGCCAGCGCGAACGCACCGAGCCCCACAAGTCGCTTACGAGGTGTCACGTGTCCTCCTGGGTAGCAGTACACCCCGGGCCGACGGACGCCGTCCGGAGTGATGCGGGCGCTTCCTTGCGCCCCGTGGTATCACGACCTAACGTAACCGCTCCACGCAGATGGTGATGACCACCACCCCCGAAACGCCACCGAGTTGTGACCATCCCGGTACGAGCGGGTAACACCGGGTAACAGTTCTGACCAGGTGGTTCTCACAGCCGTAACACAGTCGTCGTGAGGCCTCCCACCAGGAAATTCACCCGTTGCCCCGGTCTACCACCGTACCGTCGCGCAGCTCGAGCACCCGGTCGGCCCTGGCCATCAGCTCGGGGTCGTGCGTCGAGACCACGGCGGCCACGCCCCGCTCGTGGACGACCCGCGCCAGCAGGTCCATCACGACGGCGGCCGTGCCGGAGTCGAGCTGCCCGGTCGGCTCGTCGGCGAGCAGCACCTCGGGGTCGGCGACCAGCGCGCGGGCGATGCCGACGCGCTGCTGCTGGCCGCCGGACAGCTCGTAGGGGCGCTGCCGCGCGTGCCCGCCGAGCCCCACGGCGTCGAGCGCCTCGGCCACCCGGCGGGCCCGCTCGGCCGGCGCCGTGCGACGGAGCCGGAGCGGCACCTCGACGTTCTCCGCCGCCGACAGCACGGGCACGAGCCCGAACGACTGGAACACGTAGCCGATCCGGTCCCGCCGCGCGGCGAGCACGTCCCGCTCCCCCAGCGCCGTCAGCTCGGCGTCGCCCAGCCACACGCTCCCCGCCGTCGGCCGGTCGAGGCCGCCGAGCAGGTTGAGCAGCGTCGTCTTGCCCGAGCCCGACGGTCCGCGCACCACGAGCAGCTCGCCCGCCGCGACCTCGAGCGAGGCGTCGGTCAGGGCGTGCACCTCACCGGCGCCGGTGCCGAACACGCGGGTCAGCCCCTGCGCGCGTAGCACGGTGCGGGCGGGGGTGCGGGCGGGCGTCGTCGTCGGGGCGCTCATCGGTCCTCCTCGGTCGGGCGCTGGGCCGCGGGCCACACGCCCACGTGGTCCGGCTCGAGGGCGAGCCGTACCCGGTCGCGCAGGTCGAGCGCCTGCACGAAGTCCTGCGGGAGCTGGAACCTGCCCACGCGGTCCACGACGGCGAACTCCTCCGCGACGTGCCGCTCCGCGCCGTGCTCGTCCAGCTCGGTGCGGCGCAGCGTCTCCGTGGAGGTGCGGCCGTCCCGGATCTGGATCGTGCGCGCCACGTGCTCCGACACGGTCGGGTCGTGCGTCACGACCAGCGTGGTCACCCCGGTCTCCCGGTTGACGCCGCGCAGCGCCTCCAGCACCTCGACCGACGTGGCCTCGTCGAGCTCGCCCGTCGGCTCGTCGGCGAGCAGCACGCGCGGGTCGTTCGCGATCGCGACCGCGATGGCGGTCCGCTGCTGCTCGCCGCCCGACATCTCCCCCGGCCTGCGGTCGGCGGCGTGCCCCACCTCGAGCAGGTCGAGCAGGTCCGTCACGCGCCGGGCGCGCTCCCGCCGCGGCAGCGTGCCCGCCAGCTCGAGCGGGAGCCGCACGTTCTCCGCGGCCGTGAGGTAGGGCAGCAGGTTGCGGGCGGTCTGCTGCCACACGAACCCGACCGTCGAGCGCTGGTACCGCACGCGCTCCGCATGGCCCATCGCGAGCAGGTCCGTGCCCGCGACGACCGCCGAGCCGCCGGTCGGGGTGTCCAGCCCGGAGAGGATGGTCAGCAGCGTGGACTTGCCCGAGCCGGACGCCCCGACCACGGCGACGATCTCCCCCGGCTCGACGGTGAGCGTGAGGCCCTGCAGGGCCTGCACCTCGACGCCGTCCGTCGCGAAGATGCGCACCAGGTCGACGCAGCGGATCTCCCCGCCGCCCACGGGGCGCGACGGCGTGGTCCCGGCGCCGTCCGTCAGCTCGATCGTCGTGCTCATCGCGTGCTCCTCCTCGGTCCCTGCATCAGTCACCGCTCCCCATCCGGAGCTGCGCGGCCACCTCGCCGCGGCGCCCCAGCGCCGCCGCCGCACCGACCGCCACCAGGACGACGGCGACGAAGCCGACCGCAGCGGCCCCCAGCAGCACCGGGTCGTACTCCGGGGCGGGCTGGACCGCCCCGCCCGTCAGCGCCGTCACGTCGACCGCCGCGAGGACGAGCCAGGGCACCCCGACGCCGAGCACCGCGCCCACCAGCAGCGCGACCACCGCCCACGGCCCGATCTCCCAGCCCACGAGCCCGCGGCCCTGCCGCCCCGACAGGCCGAGCGTCTGCAGCACGGCCAGGAGCCGGGCCCGCGCGGGCGCCGCGAGCATGAGCGTCATCACGACGGCGACGGCGCACAGCAGCCCCGCCAGCACGACGGCGAGCACGAACGCGACGACCAGCCCGCTCGAGACCGGTGCGGCGAGCATCTCGGCGGCCGCCCGGTCGGGGTCGTCCACCACGGCGGACGGGAGCAGCTCCCTGATCTGCGCCGAGACGGCCGCGCCGTCCGCGCCGTCGGCCAGGCCGACGAGCGCGAGGCGCGCCCAGCCCGTCTCCCCCGTCGCCTCGGCGAGGCGCGCGGTGTCGGCGAGCACGAGCGACCGGCCACCGGGCAGCCCCGGCAGCTCGTCGACGACGTCGACCACGTGGACGGGCACGCCCCCGCCCTGGACCGCCAGCGTGACGCCTGCGGTCCCCGGTGCCACACCGGGCCCCGCCGCCGCGCGCGTGAGGATCACGGGGACCGCGCCGTCGGGCGCCGGGTCGGCGAGGGCGGCGAGCGTCTCGGGCCGGCCCGCGACGTCGTCCTGCACCCGGGCAAGTGCCGCCGCGTCGGCGGTGTACACCCGCGCCCGGGGCGCCGCCGACGGCTGCTGCAGCACGCCGTCCCCCGCGTCGGCGACCGGCGTGACCGCGGCGACCCCGGTGAGATCGGCGATCCGGCCGGCCGTCTCCTCGTCGACGACCGGCCCGGAGACGCGCAGGTCCGCGCCCGTGGCCCGCCAGGCCTCACGGACCACACCCCCGGAGACCGTCGTGTACAGCACCGCGGAGGTGGCCGCGACGGCGACGGCCAGCACGAGCGCGACGGCGGGCACCGGGCCGCCCGCGGGGTCGCGCGTCGCCCGCGCGGCGCCGAGGAACGGGACGAGGTCGCGGCGGGGCGCGAGGGAGCGCTCGACGGCGAGCGCGAGCCACGGGTACGCGCGGACGGCGAGCAGGGTGAGCGCGAGCGAGACCAGCAGCGGCGCGGCCGCGACGAGCGGGTCGACCCCCGACCCGGCGCCCGCGCCCGCCACGACCCCGCGGGACAGCAGGAGCCAGGTCGCCAGGACGGCGGCCGCGACGACGACCAGCTCGAGCACCCACCGGACCCGGCTGCGCGAGCGCGGCGCGAGGTCGGCCCGGACGGGGCGCAGACCGGCCGGCGACGTGGCCAGCGCGAGGGCGACGGCCGGGGCGAGACCCGCGGCCAGGGCGAGCGCCACGTGCACCGGCGTGACGGGCGCGTGCACGCCGGCGCGCGCGAGGACGACCGCCCCCGCCGCGAACCCGAGCGCCGCCGCCCCGAGCCCGACGACGAGCCCCTCGCCGCCCATGAGCAGGCGCAGCTGGGCGCCCGACGCGCCGCGGGCGCGCAGGAGCGCGAGCGCCGTGCGCCGTCTGTCGACGACGAGCCGGGCACCCAGGGCCAGCACCGCGAGCGTCGCCCCCAGCGGTCCGACGGCGAGCACGGCGACGATCGCGTCCACGCCCGTACGCTGCGCGAGCAGGCGCGACAGGATCTCGTCGAGCCTGCTCGCGGGCCGGAGCTGGAGCGGCACGGGGTCGCCGGGCCCCGCAGGCACCGTGTACGTGGCGGCGGACTGGCCGCCGAGCTGTGCGAGGAGCTGCGGCACCGCGGCGGCGGTCACGCCGGTGGTGTCCACGGGGTACCAGACCCGCGTCTCGGCCATGCCGAGGGTCAGCGGCGTGATCATGGCGGGGCTGACGTAGACGGCCGCGGAGCCGAGCAGGCCGCGGTCCGGGTCGGCGACCACCGACGGTCGCACCGCGAGGGAGTGGTGCAGCCAGTAGTCGGCGTCCGGGTCGTCCGGCTCGAACACACCCGTCACCACGAGGGCCGGGTACCGCTCCCCGAGGGCGACGACGCCCGCCCCCGAGAGCGTGTCGTACCGCTCACCGACCTCCCAGCCGTACGTCTCGGCGACCGCGCGCGAGACGGCGACCTCGAACGGCGGGGCGGGTCGGGCGGGACGGCTGAAGGCCCCGCCGTCCTGCGCGGGGACGGGCTCGGCCGTCGGTCCGGGCCAGCGCCCCTCGACGAGCTCGGCGTGCTCGTCGAGGTCGGTCGCGGTCCGGAGGGCGACCTTCGCCTCGGACAGCTCCGAGCCGGGCACCGGCTGCGTGAAGGCGAAGTCGCCCGAGGTCACGTGGAACAGGGGCGCGCCCATGGTCGAGCGCAGCGGCTCGGGTGTCTCGGCACGCACGGCGTCCAGGTTGGCCACCAGCGGCGTCCAGTCGGGCGTCTCCGGCACATCCCCTGTGCCGCCGGGAGCCCCGTCCGCGTCGTAGAACCTCCCGCCCGGCGGCTCGCCCGGCACGGCGCCCGCGATCGCGATGACGTCGCGAGCCGGCCCGGAGGCCGAGGCCGTCTCGTGGACCACCTGCGCCGCGTGCATCGCCTCGACCGCCCGCGGGGCCGTCGAGAGCACACCGGCGGCGAGGAAGGCGACGGCGCCGAGCGCCGCCGTCGCGCCCCAGGAGGTGCGCAGCTGCCGCCGCGCGAGCAGCGTGAGCCCGGACAGCGCCGCCATCAGCGGACCTCCTCGCGATAGGTGGTGTCACGGACCTGCGCCGCCACGCGGCCGCCGACGCCCGCCGCGACGAGCACGAGTCCCGCCGCCGCGGCCGCGAGGACCAGGCCGGTGCCCGCGGCCTCGACCACGAACCGCGCAGGTGGGGCCGCCGCGACACCGGTGAGCGTGGCGGCGGCGAGGCCGCCGGCGGCGAACCGCGCGACGCCCCAGCCCGCCACGGCGCCGACGGCGAGCGCCGTGAGCCCCACGGCGACCAGCTCGGATGCCCGGGCCCGTCCCTGGGCGGCCGGGCCGAGCCCGACGGCCCGCAGCACGACGACCTCGCCGCGCCGCTCGCGCAGCATGGCGACGGCGACGGCGAGCACACCGGCCAGGGCGAGCACGGCCGCCCCTGCCGCGGCAAGCCAGAAGGAGACGCGCACGGGTACGGCCGGGACGGCCGACGCCGCCTGCGGGGTGGCGACCTCCGGCCGGTCGCGGGGACCTGTTCCTGCCGCCTGGGCTGCAGCACCCGCCGCCTCGGCGAGGCGCGCGACGGCGGTGCCGGACGACGGAGCGCCCGGTGGCCCCGCGGCGAGCCACACCTCGTCGGTGAGCACCGGCTCGCTCACGGTGCGCACGAGCACGGCCGCGAGCGCCCCGCGGTCGACGAGCGCGGCGTACGGGTCGAGCGCACCCGGGACCGTCCGGGTGGATCCGGTGGTGACGACGGCGACCCGGGTGCCCGCGAGGGTGAGCTCCACGGTGTCGCCCGGCGTGAGGGCCAGCGACGTGGCCAGCGACTCCGACGCGAGCAGCGGGACGGGTCCGGCCTGGGGCGACGTCAGCAGCCGGAGCCTGCTGGCGCCGGTGGCCGCACCACCGAGCGGCATGGTCAGGCGGACGTCCCCTGACGGGTCGTCCGCCTCGAGCTCGAGCCCTGCGGCACCGTCGAGCGTGTCGGACCGGGTCCATGAGGGAGCGTCGACGTGTGCACCGCCGGAGGTCGGGCCGGTGAGGGCGAGCTCCAGCTCGGCGGGTGTCCAGCCCGGCCGCGTGGCCAGGTCCAGTGCGACGAGGTGCCACGTCTGCCCGGCGGGCGGCGGGGGAACGGCGCCGGACAGCTGGTGGGTCGTCCGCCGCGGCCCGAGGGTGTCCCCCGTGCCGTCGCCCTCGGCGAGCTCACCGAGGTGCACGTGGGCCAGGGTGCCGTCGGGCGCGGCGAGCAGGAGCGACAGCTCGAGCTCGTGCGGGCGGTCCGGGCCCCACGACAGCATTCCTTCGGTGGCCCGGATGCTGCCAGAGACGGTGAGGCCGACGTCGCGCGCGTCGCCGGGCAGCGCGGGTGCGTCCGCGAACGCGTCCGACGCGAGGTCGTCGGCCACGGCGGCCAGGTCCAGCGACTCGTCGGGTGCACGCACGACCTGCCCGAGCGCGGCGGCGGGCAGCGCGAGGAGCGTCACCGGCACGCTGTCGGCGTGGGCGGTGGTCGACAGCGCCGGTGCGGCCGCGACGGCGTCGTCGCCCGGGCCGGAGCCGCCGGGCAGGTAGGGCACCGGGTCGAGGCGGCCGTTCTCCGGTGCCCTGACCCGCACGTCCGTGCCTACGGCGAGCACGTCGACGTCGGCGCGCAGGCGCTCCGCGGTGCCCGTGAAGCCACCGGCGAGGCTCGCGGCTCCGCCTGCCAGCACGAGCAGCACGACGGGCACGACGTACACCGCGAGGCGGCGGGCCACCTGACGGGCGGCGAGCGGGCCGACGGCGCCGCGCGCCCGGGCGGCCAGACCGGCCCACACGCGGGTCGCCGGCCCGAGCACCGCCATCGCCACCACGGCGAGCGCCGCCAGCACGAGAGCGGGGGCGGCTGCCGCCGCGGGGTCGGTGGCCGAGCCGCCAGGGGTGGTCACCAGCGGCGAGCCGTAGCGCAGGAGCTGGGCGGCGCTGAGGACGGCCGCGGCGATCGTCAGCACGACGGTGCCGAGCGCTGCCGCCTGCCGCACCCGGCCCGAGCGGTCGGTGACCTGGCGGCGCACCGCCGCCTGCGCCTGGAGCGCCGCGACGAGCACGAGCGCGCCCGTGGCGGCGACGGCGACGCCGAGCGCAACGGCGAGCGGCGTCCCGGCGGGGACGGCGCCGGAGTCCGCGCGGGCGAGCAGCCGGAGGACGGCCCAGGCCCCGGCGCCTCCTGCCGCCGACGCGGTCACCGCGAGCAGCGCGCCCTCGACGGCGGCGGCCCCCGTGACCGTGCCGGGCGCCGCGCCACGGGACACGAGGAGCGCCACCTCGCCCTCCCGCGTGGCCGCGAGGAGCCTGGCGACCTGGACGAGCGCGACCAGCCCGACGAGCGCGAGCAGGCACAGCGGCACGAGTGCGACGGCGTCGGCGGCGCGCAGCGCGTCGGCGAGGCCGGACGCCGTGACGTCGAGCGTGCCGGTGACCGTCAGACCGCGCGGGGCCACGTCGGTGTCCTCGCCCAGGAGCCGGTCGACCTCGCCGGCGAGGGCCGCGAGGGAGGGCAGGTGGTCAGGGGTCAGCGCCGTGACGTCGGGCACGACGGTCCACCGGGCGAACGGGTCGGTGGCGAGACCGCTGACCACCTCGCCGCTCACCACCACGGGGCCGGGGTAGGTCCCGTCGGTCCCCGTGAGCGCCGCCGGGTCGCCGGCCCAGAGGGCGTCGTCCGGGTCGGCCACGCGCCACGTCGCCGTGACGGTCACGGCCGTGCCCGTGGTCAGGGGGTCGTCCGGGTCGACGCCCACGCGCAGGGTGTCCCCGACGGCCAGCCCGGCCGCCTCGGCGGCGTCGGCCTGCACCGCCACCTCGTCGGCACCGACCGGCCAGGCGCCGTCGACGACCGTGACGCCCTCGGCTCCCGCACCGGCCAGCGCGTCGGCCCGCGTCGCGGCGGGCAGCAGCGCGAGCGTCCAGCGGCCCAGGTCCTGGCCGTCGCCTGCCCGCACGTACTGGGCCTCGGTCCGCAGGTCCGACGTCGCGCGGTACGGCACGCCCGGCAGCAGCCCGGCGAGCACCTCGCGGACGCGCGCGTCCTGGGCGTCGGCCTCGGCCGGGTCCTCCGCGACGCGGGTCGCGAGCTGCAGGGCACGGCCGGTGGGCTCCGCCGAGGCCAGCCCGGCGCGTGCGCTCTGCGTGGCGGCGGCCTGGGTCCAGCCGACGGTGACGCCGAGCGCGCCTGTCAGCACGGCGACGAGCAGCCACACGAGCGCGAGCAGCCCGCGGTGCGCCGTCGTCCGGCGGGCGAGGAGGGTGACGCGACTCACGGGGCCAAGGTAGCCGCCGCGTGTGACACGACCCACGAAACAACCGCCGCCCTTGGCAACGATCGGGTTACGCCGCAGGGGCCGCGGTCCTCGGGAACGACCTGGGGTACCGGATCACGGCGGATCCGGTACCCCAGGTCGTTCTCGAGGGCCGGGTGCGGACTCAGCGAGCAGAGACCGGCACGTAGGGACGCTCCGTGGCGCCCGTGTAGACCTGGCGCGGGCGGCCGATCTTCGTCTGCGGGTCCTTGATCATCTCGCGCCACTGGGCGATCCAGCCGGGCATGCGGCCCAGCGCGAACAGCGGGGTGAACATGGCGGGCTCGAAGCCCATGGCCTTGTAGATGAGGCCCGTGTAGAAGTCGACGTTCGGGTAGAGCTTGCGCTCGACGAAGTAGTCGTCGGACAGCGCGATCTCCTCGAGCCCGCGCGCGATGTCGAGCAGCTCGTCCTTGGCGCCGAGCTTGTCGAGCACCTCGTCGGCCGACTTCTTCACGATGGCGGCGCGCGGGTCGTAGGACTTGTACACCCGGTGGCCGAAGCCCATGAGGCGCACGCCGTCCTGCTTGTTCTTGACCTTGTTCATGAAGGTCTCGACCGTCTCGCCGCCGGAACGGATCTTCTCGAGCATGGTCAGCACGGCCTCGTTGGCACCACCGTGCGCGGGGCCGGAGAGCGCGTTGACGCCCGCGGCCACCGACGCGTACAGCGTCGCGTTGGACGAGCCGACGACCCGCACCGTGGACGTCGAGCAGTTCTGCTCGTGGTCCGCGTGCAGCACGAGGAGCTTCTCGAGCGCGTCGACGACGACCGGGTCGGCCTCGTAGGCCTCGTACGGCGTCGCGAAGGTCATGCGCAGGAAGTCGTCGACGTAGCCGCGCGAGTAGTCCGGGTACAGCAGCGGTT
>DATGOB010000179.1:0-8627 GCA_036010205.1 Promicromonospora sp.
GGCCTGCTGCGCTCCGAGTGGACCAAGCTGTGGTCCGTGCGCTCGCTGCGCCTCACGCTCGCGACGGCGTTCGTCCTGCTCCTCGGCCTGAGCACGTACGTCGTCGTCGAGGGACGCATGCTCAGCGGCGAGGTCTCGGAGATCCCGTTCAGCTTCACCGGCGTCTACCCCGTCGGCATGCTCGCCCTCGTCGTGCTCGGCGTGCTGGCCATGGCGGGCGAGTACGCCGCGGGAACCATCCGGACCAGTCTGGTGGCCGCCCCCGGCCGCACCGGCGTCGTGGTCGCCAAGGCCGCCGTGCTCGTCGGCGTGACGACGGCGCTCGGTGTCCTCAGCTCGGTGCTGCTCTACGGCCTGGTCCAGGTCACCGGGACGGTGCCCGCCGCGCAGGGCATGTCGCTGCTCGACCCCGCCATGCTCGGCGGCGTGGTCGGCAGCACCCTGATGCTCCCCTTCGGCGCGCTGTTCGGCGTGGTGCTCGGCCTGCTGGTCCGCAGCGCGGCGGGCGCCGTCACGCTGTACTTCACGGTCTTCCAGATGGGCCCGCAGGTCTTCCCCGTACTCCTGCCCGAGCCGCTGGCGGGCGTCGTCGACTACATGCCGCTCCAGGCGATGGACGTCGTGCGGACGGCGGGTCTGAGCGGCGAGGCGTACGGCGTCGGGACGGGCGTCGTGGTGCTGGCGGCGTGGATCCTGGTGCTCGGCGGCGCCGCGTGGTGGTTGCTGCGGAGCCGTGACGTCTGACCGGCCGGCCCGCCCGGGCCGGCCCCGTGGCGCCCGTGCGAGGATGCGGGCATGACGGATCCGCTCGCGGGGATGCGTGCCATCGACCGGCGGCATCCCCTGGGCTGGGACCTGGGGCTCGCCGCGGCCGTCGCGCTCGTCTCGGTGAACGCCGGCCCGCCGTCGGGACCGGTCGGGTGGGCGGTCTTCGCCGTCGTGCACGCGGCCGTGGTCCTGCGGCGGCGCCGGCCGCAGCCGGCGCTCCTCGTCGCGGGTGCGGCCGTCGCCGCCGGAAGCCTTGGCGCGCTGCTCGCCCCGGCGGCCCCGCCGTGGACGTACCTCGCGGTCTGGGTGCTGCTGTTCGGCGCCGCGCTGCGCGGGAGCCGGCGCGGCTCCCTCGCGACGACTGTGGGCGTCGCGGCGCTGGTCGCCGTCTGCTCGCTCGTCGCCCCGCCGATCGCCGGGCCCGTGACGCCCCGCGAGCACGTCACGCTGACGCTGGCGGTGACCGGGACCAGCGCCGCGGCACTCCTGCTCGGCCTCCAGGTCCGGGGGCGCAGGCAGCGGCTGGCGGCCGAGCAGGCCGAGATCGCGCGCGCGGCCGCGGTCGCCGAGCGGTCGCGGATCGCGCAGGAGATGCACGACGTCATCGGCCACAACCTGTCCGTGATCGTCTCGCTCGCGACGGGTGGCGGCGTCGCCGTGCGCACCTCCCCCGACGACGCCGAGCGCGCCTTCGCCGCCATCGGCGACGTCGGCCGCTCGTCGGTGCGGGAGGTGCGCCGCGTGCTGCGGGTGCTGCGGCACGACGCGAGCGCCGACGGCGCGCCGCTGAGCCCCCAGCCCGGCCTCGACGACGTCGACGCCCTGCTGGACTCGGTGCGCGGGGCGGGCCTGGCGGTGGCGCTGCGGCGCAGCGGTGACCTGGGTGGGCTGGACGCCGGACGCCGGCTCGCCGTGTACCGGATCGTGCAGGAGTCCCTCACCAACGTGCTGCGGCACGCCGGCCCCGGCGCGCACGCCGACGTCGGCATCGCGCGCGAGCCCGGCGCGGTCGTCGTGACCGTCTCCGACGACGGCAGGGGCAGGCCCCCGACGCCCGGCGCCGGGCACGGCCTGCTCGGCATGCGCGAGCGCGCGGCGGCCTACGGGGGCGAGCTGGAGGCCGGCCCGACCGGGGCCGGGTGGCGGGTGCGGGCACGGATCCCGGTGGACGACCAGGGCGGACAGGAGGGCACACGATGACGGACCCGATCCGGGTGCTGATCGCCGACGACCAGCCGCTGCAGCGCATGGGCACCTCGATGTTCCTCGCCGCGCAGCCGGACGTCGCGGTGGTCGGCGAGGCGTCCGACGGCGGCGAGGCGGTGCGGCTCGCGCGCGAGCTGCTCCCCGACGTGGTGCTCATGGACGTCCGCATGCCGAACCTCGACGGCATCGCGGCGACGCGGCTGCTGGTGGGGCACGGCGCGACGGGCCGGCCCCACGTGCTGCTGCTGACCACGTTCGACCTCGACGAGTACGTGCTGTCCGGCCTCGAGGCGGGTGCCAGCGGGTTCCTCACCAAGGACGCCGAGCCGGGCGCCCTGCTCTCCGCGATCCGCGCCGTCGCCGCCGGGGACGCGGTCATCGCGCCGAGCGCCACCCGGCGCCTGCTGCACCGCCTGGCGGGCGGGCCCGGGCCGGGGCACCCGGCCGCGGCCGAGAGCACCGCGGTCGCCGGGCTCACCGCGCGGGAGCGCGAGATCCTCGTCGCGATCGGCGAGGGACTGACCAACGCCGAGATCGCCGACCGCCTGTACCTCGCGGAGTCCACGGTGAAGAGCCACGTGGGGCGGATCTTCACGAAGATCGGTGCGCGCGACCGGGTGCAGGCGGTCATCGTCGCGTTCCGCGCGGGCCTGGTGCGGGTCTGAGGGTCCCCGCGCCGCCGAGGTCGGCAGTCCCATCGGTAGTCCCGCCGCCGGTCGGCACCTGCTTGTACCGACCGCGAGCGGAACCACCGACCTCGCGGGAAGGTACCGACCTGGGAGTCAGGCCGTCGCGAGCTCGGCCGCCCGGCGCAGCAGCGCCCGGTCCGAACCGGCCGGGCCGACGAGGGACAGCCCCGCCGGCAGCCCGTCCGCGGTCGTGACCGGCACCGACACCGCGGGCAGCCCGGCGAGCACCGCGACCGACGTCACGGCGACCGTCGCGCGCCGTACCGCCTCGGCGGCCGCCGGGTCGGCCACGGGCGCGACGGAGGACGCCGAGGGCACCACCAGCACGTCGTCGCCCAGCCGGTCCCGGATCTCGGCACCCGCACGCGTGACGACGGCCCGGGCGGCATCCGCCTGCTCGGGCGTCACGGTCGCGGCGAACGCGAACCGGCCGCGCACCGCGGCGCCGATCCGGTCGAGCCGGGGGCCGACCCACGCCCCGTGCGCGGCCCATGCCTCGGCCGCCTGCACGGCGCGCAGCGCCTCGATCCACGCGTCCGGCACCGCCCACGCCGTCGGCGCCGCGGCCAGGTGGCGGGTCGCGCGGGCGACGGCGTCACGCACGTCCGGCTCCGCCTGGTCGAGCAGGTCGGTGGCCACCAGCAGCTCGCCCGACGCCGTCGCGGTGTCCGGCGGGAGCAGCACGTCGCCGACGCCGACGAGCAGCCCCGCGTCGCGGGTCAGCCAGCCCACGGTGTCGAAGGACCGCGCGAGCGGCAGCGCACCGTCGCCGGGCACGGCGCCCTGCGTCGGGCGGTGCCCCCACAGGCCCTGGTAGGCGGCCGGGACACGGATCGAGCCCCACGTGTCGGACCCGAGGCCGACCGACACCTCGCCCGCCGCGACGGCGGTGGCGGGCCCCGACGTCGACCCGCCGCTGACCCGGCCGGGCGCCGCCGGGTTGGGCGGCGTGCCGTAGTGCGCGTTCGCCCCGGTCAGCGACCAGGCGAACTCCTCGGTGCGGGCGATCCCGCGCACCGCGGCACCGGCCTCCAGCAGCCGGGCGACCGCCCAGGCGTGCTCCGGCTCCGCGCGTGCCTGCTCCAGCCACTCCGGGTTGCCGGCGCCGACCCGCTGGCCGGCCACGGCGAAGAGATCCTTGACGGCGACGGTCTCGCCGTCGAGCGGTCCGCAGCCCGCGGGGGCGACGAGGGGGCCGGCGTCGGGCAGCACGCGCCACACGGAGGTGTCCATGCGGGCATCGTGCCAGGCCGCGACGGGCCTGCCCCGCCTCTTCTCGTCTTCGAGACCGACGTTGATCGGCTTTGAGCGGGCTCAGAGCCGATCAGCCTCGGTCTGGAAGACGATCCGCGAGCAGACTGCCGACGACGGCGCCGCCCGCCGCACGACGTCGGCCCGGACCCGCCGCGATGACGGACGGCTGGGCCGCGCGGTCACCTGTCCGACGCCGCGGGCCGGAGCAGCCGCACCGTCTGGAGCACGTGCGCGCACAGCGCGCCGGACTCGTCCGTGACGCGGACCTCGACCAGCACCTGCCTCGCGGTGACCGCGAGCGGGACGGCCGTCGCGGTCGCGGCGCCCCGCGCCGGGCGCAGGAAGTGGGTGGTCGACTCCGCGGTCGCGGGCAGGGCCCCGGGCTCGCCGTTGGCGGACGCGCAGACGGCGGCCACGCCGTCCGCCAGCCCCATCAGCGCGCCGCCGTGCAGTGCGCCCCCGACCGTCGACAGTCCGGGCGAGAACGCCAGCCGCCCGACGACGGCCTCCGGTGCGATCTGCTCGAGCTCGACGCCGAGGGTGCGGACGAAGGGGGCGGCGGCGTAGACGTCGTCGGCGGTGAGGGTCATCGGATGCCTTCCTCGGCGATCGTGTAGAGAGTACTCTCTAGAGAGAGGACTCTAGCGACGCCGTGGAGTACGGTCAACGCATGCCGCGCTCGACCCACGACACCTCCGCGATCCTCGACGCGGCGGGCCGGATCCTCGGCACGAGCGGCACCGGCGCCGTCACGATGGCCGCCGTCATCCGCGAGGCCGGCATCCCGAGCGGCTCCCTCTACTACCGGTTCCCCGACCGCCCGGCCCTGCTCGCGGCGCTGTGGAACCGGGCGATCGCGAGCTACCACTCCGGGGCCTACCCGCTGTTCGACGGCGACCCCGTCGAGGCGGCCGCCGCGCTCGGCGCGTACACCGTGCGCTGGTGCGACGCCGAGCCCCACCACGCGCACGTGCTGCTGGCCGGGCGCTCGCGCTTCGAGCCCGAGGGCTGGCCGGCGGACGCGCGCACCACCGAGGCGCAGGAGAGCGCCCGGTGGGACGAGGCGATCCGCGGCCTGACGCGCAGGCTCCGGTCGCAGACGTCGGCGTCGACGGCCGAGATCCTGCTGGTCGCCGTCGACCTGCCGTACGCGGCGGTGCGGCGCTACCTCAGCGGCGACCGCCCCGTCCCGCCGGACCTGGCGGACGTCGTGGCCGGCCTGGTCCGCACGTCGCTGCGCGGCGCCGACCCCTCGTCGCGCTGAGCGCTGCTTGTAGCCTGCGAGGATGACGGACCCCGAGTCGTTCGCCGAGATCCGCGAGCTGCTGGCCACGGACCGCGAGCGCACGGTCGAGCTGATCGCGTCGCTCTCGGGCACCATCACCTCGATGGTCGAGGCGTCGCAGCAGAGCAACGCCGACGACGAGCACGACCCCGAGGGCTCGACCATCGCCTTCGAGCGCTCGCAGGCGAGCACCCTGCTCGCGTCGGCCACGGCCCGCCTGGCCGACGTCGACGCGGCGCTCGCGCGGATCGCGGACGGGACGTACGGCGTCTGCGAGCGCTGCGGGCGGCCGATCGCGCGGGAGCGGCTCCTGGCCCGGCCGATGGCACGGACGTGCATCGCGTGCGCGGCGGCGGGCTGACCCGGGGCTGCCACCGCGCGCGAACGCCCCCCACCCGCGGCGGCGGGCGAGGGGCGGTCGTCCGGACGGGTCAGTACAGGATGTGCACCTGCCCGCGCGGCCACGCCAGGGTGGCGTAGATCTGGACCATGGCGGCCTGCTCCAGCAGCTCGGTGTGCTCGTCGCCGGCGTTGAACAGCCCGGTCGCCGGGTCGCGCTGGGTGCGCCACTGCTGGTCGGCGTAGTCCGCCATCGCATCACGGTAGGTCGTGCCGCCGGTCACGGACTCCAGCAGCAGGAGGTTCTTGAACCAGATCGAGTTGAAGAACATCGGCTGGTCCGCGAGCCGCCCCTCGGTGACGTAGAAGCGGTAGGACGCCTCCGCGATCGCCGTCGCCTTCTGCAGGTAGCCCCGGTCGCCCGTGGCCTCGTAGAGCAGCGTGTAGGTGCCGACGGGCACGCCCTGGTTGTACGACCACTGCGTGCGGTCGATCGACCCGTCGAGCTTGATGTTGTCCCAGTACAGGCCGTTCGGCGCGAGCAGGTGCTCGTCCGTCCAGCCCACCATCCGCTGCGCCCACTCGAGGTAGTGCCGCTCCCCCGTGATCATGTACAGACGGGTCGCGAGCTGCGCGCCCGGCATGGTGGAGACGGTGTTGCGGTCGTCGCTCCAGTCGGCCTGCGTCCAGAAGACGCCGCCGGCCGCCGGGTGCGACGGGTCGGTGTCCCACCCGGAGACGACGAGCTCGAAGATCTCCTCGGCCCGCTCGAGCGCCGCCTCGTCGTCGGTCGCCAGGTACTGCTGCACCTTGGCGAGCGCGACCCACTCGTTGTCGTCGTAGAACATGTCGCCGCCGTCGCCGTACGGGGCGCGCGGGTAGGAGTCGTAGCCGGGCAGCCCGGTGGTGCCGCCGTCGGCGTTCCAGAAGTGCTCCTGCCCGCGGGCGACCTCGGCGAGGTCGTCCTCGAACGCCCGGCCCGTGGCGCCGGGCAGCCCGGTGAGGTCGAGCGTCGCGACGTGCGCCTGGGAGTGCGGCCACTCGAACGAGTAGGTGCGGTCGTCGGCGCCGCTCGGGTAGCGCTCACGGTAGAGGCCGGTCCCGTCGTCGGCGGCCATGTACTCCTGCATCGCGTCGTACGATGCGAGCGCCCTCTGCACCTGCGCGCGCTGGGCGACGGCCCGGTCCTGTGCGTCCTGTGCGCCGGCGGGGGCGGCCGTCCCCAGCGCGCAGGCCAGCGCGACGACCGGGGCGGCAACTCTGGTGAACCTCATCGTTCGCTCCTTCGTAGGTGGTGCTCGGTGCTGCAGGTCATCACCGTCCCGCCCGACGGCGATGCCCTTCCCGATACCGATGTCAGCGCTGTCACAGCGCTCGGCGGCAACGCTAGGGGATCCGCGCGAAGCAGGTCAACGGCCGGCGCCGGCGGGGTGGGTGGCCCGGGCCGGCCGTCGAGATCTGGTGTTCCCGTCGAGATCTGGTCGCGCACGGCCAGATCTCAGCACCAGGACCAGATCTCGATGGCGCAGCACCACATGTCACGCCGTGGTGAGAACGCATCCGTCACAGTTCTGGCGTCTGCCCGGTCGTCCGGAGTGACCAGATGTCTACGGAAGGGCGCAGCACCATGACAGTGTCAGAGAACCAGTCGGCGCACCCGCACGGGAGCGAGCACGTGGACGGCGGCCCGGATGGCTGGCGGACGGCGGCGCGGGTGCTGCAGGACGCGGCACCGATCACCGTGCCCGACGGCGCCTCGGCGATGACGATCCACGTCGAGTGGGAGCCCGGCGACCCCGGGACCCCGCCGCACCGGCACTCGGGACCGGCCTTCGGATACGTCGTCGCGGGCGCGGTCCGGTTCGAGCTCGAGGGCGAGCCCGAGCGCGTCGTCGAAGCAGGCGGGACGTTCTGGGAGCCCGGCGGGGACGTCATCCACTACCAGGACGGCAACGCGCTGGCGGACGCCCGGACCGAGTTCGTGGTGACCATGATGTGCGCGCCCGGCAAACCGATGCTGGAGCTCGTCGAGGAGGCAGAGCTCGCCCGGCGTGCCCACCTTCGGGCGCCGCGACCCACGGCCTGAGCCGGTCGCGGGTCCGGACCGCAGGGGTCCCGTCACGGCGTCGCGCACGCGGCGGGGCCCCGCCGTCAGGAGCCGTGCTGCCCCGCCGCCGACCGGAGGAAGGCGAGGACGGCGTCGGCAGGCACCTCGCACGGCCGCAGCACCGGTCCGTCGGTCGTGATCCAGACGTTGGCGCTCAGCCTCTCGGCGCCGCCGAGGCGCTCGGCCGAGACGGTGACGACCTTGCCCTCGGCGCGGGTCGTCCGGGTCACGCCCCAGGGCTCGCCCGCCACCTGCACACGGGACCACCCCTCCGGGATCTGCTCGACGAGCTCGCCCAGCGGGCGGTCCGGCTGCTGCTCCATGGCGGCTCCTGTCCTGCGGTCCTCCGCCGCCTGCCGAGGCGGCCCGTCAGCAGAACCTGTCGGCGGCGGGCACCATTCCCCGGGTTCGGCCCGGGGTGGACCCGCGCGCGAGCAGGTCGACGCGCCGCGACCCGACCGCTGGTCAGGCACAGCCCTCCAAGTGGGGTAGTATTTCCGTCGGCCCCACGGGGCCGAACCGGTAGCCTTGGGCGTGCTCAAGAACACCGCGGGCTGTGGCGCAGCTTGGTAGCGCACTTGACTGGGGGTCAAGGGGTTTACCCCGCTCTGGTCGGCCCGAACAACTGAAAATTGATGCCACGGGCTGTGGCGCAGCTTGGTAGCGCACCTGACTGGGGGTCAGGGGGTCGCAGGTTCAAATCCTGTCAGCCCGACGTAAAAGCCCAGGTGAGAGCAGGTTTCTCACCTGGGCTTCATCATGTCCAGGGATCGGTTTCCGTGGTCCCCCTCTGGTCCCCCTGGAGTGGTGCCGGACGGTCGCCTGTGGACAGCCGGACCGCCTCGGCCCGCTCCCCTGTGGATAAGGGGACCAAAAGGGGACCAGAACGCCAGTCCACGCGCGCCCGATGATCGAGGATCGTCTTGGTCAGGGACTTGATCTCAGACGGGAGCGCGGAGCGGGCGACGATGCCGGAGCC
>DATGOB010000180.1:0-5190 GCA_036010205.1 Promicromonospora sp.
GGTCGGGCTGGTCCTGCTGCGGTGGCGCCGGCGCCTGCCGTTCACCGTCGCGGTCGTGACCGCCCTCCTCACCGTCGAGTCCGGCTCGGCCACGGGTGCCGCGTTCGTGGCTCTCGTGTCGCTCGCCACCCACCGCGACGCCTGGCGTACCGCCGGGGCCGGCACCGTGCTGTGGCTCGCGTTCGTCGGCACCTCGTACCTCGACTCGGGCTGGGAGGTGCCCACCCTGGTGGCCGCGATCGGCGGCGCCGTGACGATCGCGTGCCTGGTGGGCTTCGGCCTGTACCTGCGGAGCACGCGGGACCTCGCGTCGTCGGAGGACCGGCGGCGGGAGGCGGAGCGGCGCGACGGGCTGGAGCGGGCGCGCGCCGGGGAACGGGCGCGGATCGCGCGCGAGATGCACGACGTGCTCGCCCACCGGCTCTCGCTCCTGTCCCTCCACGCCGGCGCGCTCGCGCACCGCACCGACCTGACCGCCGACGAGGTCCGCCAGGCGGCGGCGGTGATCCGGGACAACGCGCACGCCTCGCTCGAGGAGCTGCGCGGCACCCTCGGCTCGCTGCGCGAGGAGGACCCGCTCGGCGGCCCGCAGCCCTCGTTCGACGACCTGCCCGCCCTCGTCTCCGAGGTGCAGGAGGCGGGCCAGCGCGTCGTGTACCGCTCGGCGCTCGAGCACGGGGAGCAGCTGCCTCCACAGGTGGGCAGGCACGTCTACCGGATCGTGCAGGAGGCGCTGACCAACGCGCGCAAGCACGCGCCGGGCGCACCCGTGACCGTCGAGCTGAGCGGCGCGTCCGGGGCCTCCGTCGAGGTCCGCGTGACGAACGCGACCCGGGGGACGGGCACGGTGCCCGTATCCTCCGACGGGCTAGGACTCATCGGGCTCGGCGAGCGGGCGGCGCTCCTCGGCGGAACCCTGACTCATCGCGACGACGGCGACCGGTTCGTCGTGGAGGCATCCCTGCCATGGAGCGTGACCGCGTGATCCGCCTGCTGCTCGTCGACGACGACCCGCTCGTCCGCCGGGGCCTCGGCCTGATCCTCGGCGGTGAGCGCGACATCGAGATCGTCGGCGAGGCCGCCGACGGGATCGAGGCCGAGACCGCGACCCGCGACCTGGCTCCCGACGTGGTGCTCATGGACGTCCGCATGCCGCACCAGGACGGCGTCACGACGGCGGAGCACCTGCTTCGGCGGCCCGACCCGCCCGCGATCATCATGCTGACGACGTTCCACGTCGACGACCTGGTGCTGCGTGCCCTCGCCGCCGGCGTGTCGGGCTACGTCCTCAAGGACGCGGCACCCGACAAGGTGATCGCGGCGATCCGGTCCGTGTCCGCCGGCGAGCCCGTGATGTCGCCGACCGTGGCTCGTCAGGTGATCACGGCGGCGACCGCCGGCACGGCCGACGACGCGAAGCGGGCGGCCGCGCGCGCCGGGCTGGACGTCCTGACACCGCGTGAGCTCGACGTCGCCCTGGAGATCTCCCGCGGTGCGAGCAACGCGGAGATCGCGGCGCGGCTGTTCGTCAGCGTCGCCACCGTCAAGGCGACGGTAACCCGCATCTTCCTCAAGCTCGAGACGGACAACCGCGTCACGATCGCGCTGCGGGTCCGCGACGCCGGCCTGGTCTGACCGCACCTGCCGCGCGGGGGTCAGCCGGCCGGGACGATCCCGGTGCGGCCCCCCCCACGTGCCGTGCTCCGCGAGCGGACGGAAGCGATAGGTGGCGAACTCGTGGTGGAAGTCGCGGCGCCGCCGCTCGGCCATGGCGTCCGCGTGGCGCCGGTCGGCGGGCGCGGACCGGCCGCGCACCATCTCCTCCATCTCCCGCACCGTGCGCCACACCGAGAACGTGGCGATCGTGCGCGGCGGCCGGAACGCGGCCAGGGCGAGCGTCGTGCCGGGATGGTCGCGCACCTGCCGCTCGACGGGCTTGCCCCAGCGCAGGAAGCGGGGCACCTCGGGCAGCCGCATCCGCGCGACGGTCACCGCGACCACGGGTTCCTCCGGGCCCCAGGACCCGGCCCGGGCGGGCAGACCGGGCAGCGCGGCCAGCGTCGACCAACGGCGCAGGTACTCCAGGCGGATGTGCCAGCCGGCGGCCAGGTGCCGGCCGAGCGGGTCCTCGGCGAGGAAGCGGTCCACGGACTCCTCGTCGCGCCACTGGGCGAACACCGCGACCCGCCGCAGCTGCAGGCGGTCGGGCGACACCGTGGGCGCGCCCAGGCGCATGAGCGCGAGGCACTCGGCGTGGTCGAGGCCGGGCGTCGTGCCCGCCGACGGCGGGCGCAGCAGCGCCCGGGCCGTCACGGCCGGCGGCAGCTCGGCCAGGTGGAACGTGTGCATCATCGGGCGCGCTCCTGGGTCACGGGCACGCATTCTCGCAGGATCTTTCGTTGACGTGGCGCGCCGGGCCCTCGTGACTCCACGCATGCTGATCAGCCAGGTCAAGGATCTCGTGCGGACCCACTACGTCTTCCCCGACGTCGCGTCCGACATCGCCGACGTGCTCGACCGGCTCGCCGTCGAGAGCACCGACGAGCCCGCGTTCGCCGAGGCCGCCACGGCCGCCCTCCGGTCGGTCAACGGGGACCGGCACCTGCGGGTGGGCCACTACCCCGACGGCGTGCCGCCGGAGAAGGACGACGAGGAGGTGCGCGCCTGGTTCGCGTCGCTGGCGCGGGAGGACGGCCCGTCGATCAGCGAGGTGCGCCGCCTCGACGGCAACGTGGGCCTGCTCACCGTCGGGCCGCTCGTCCTGCCGCCCGAGTACGTCGGCCCCGCGGCGTCGGCGGCGTTCACGCTGCTGCAGGGCGTGCGGCGTCTCGTGATCGACCTGCGGGGCTGTGCCGGCGGGGTGCCCGAGTCCGTCGCCCTGCTGGTGAGCCACCTGCTCGGCGACGAACCGGTGCACCTGCTCGACCTGATCCACCGGGACGGGTCCGTCGTCCGCTCCTCGACGCCAGGGTGGCCAGGTTGAGCAGCACGAGCAGCCGCAGCAGCGGCGCGTCCCGCCACAGCACCTCGGCGAGCAGGGTCCCCGCCAGCAGCACGCCCTGGACGGCCATCCCGGCCAGCTGGGGACCGTAGCGCCGGCGCCGCTCGACGCTCCAGATCTGCGTGAGGTCCGTCTCGAACACGAGAATCACCCCGTCGAGGCCGAGTCCGAGCCCGATCGCGCGCAGCGTGCTGACCCGCGGCCGCCCCACCGCGCCGCGCTCGATGTTGCTGATCGACCGCACGGCGACGCCGGCCCGCTCGGCGAGCTCCTCCTGGGTCAGCCCCGCACGCCGGCGGAGCCGTGCGAGCGGGTCGTGCGAGGAACTGTGCGCGATCATGCGGCTCCCGAGGAACGTGAACGGCGTCAGTCTGTGGACGGACCCATCGTGCGCCGACCCCACCCGGTCCCCGTTGCAGGTTCCTGCAACGCGCGCCCCGTCGAAGGACGTCTGCCCGCGGAGCTGAGCCCCGGCGCCGTCCTGCCCCTGGCCCAGGGGGCGGGGCGGTGCCGTGCGGGCGACGTCGCGAGGATCGGTTAGCGTCGGGGCGTGCTGCTTCCTGACGTGTCGGCGCCCGGCGCGGACCTGCCCGTGCGGACGGCCCTGTCCCCGACGGTCGACGCCGTCCGGTCGCGCGGCACCGCCGTGCTCGTCGCGCCGCCCGGCTCCGGGAAGACGTCGTTGCTGCCCCTCGCGCTGGCCGACGCGCTCGGCGGCACGGTCGTCGTCGCCGAGCCGCGCCGCCTGGCGACCCGTGCGGCCGCGACGCGGCTGGCGTCGCTCGTCGGCGAGCCGCTCGGGCGGCGGGTCGGGCACGCGATGCGCGGCGAGCGCAGCGGCGGCCCGGACCTGCGCGTCGAGGTCGTGACGACCGGGCTGCTCGTCCGGCGGCTGCAGCAGGACCCGGAGCTGCCGGGCGTGTCCGCGATCGTCGTCGACGAGTGCCACGAGCGGCACCTCGACGCGGACCTGCTCCTCGCGCTGAGCCTCGACGTGCGCGCCAACCTCCGGGACGACCTGGCGCTGGTCGCGACCTCGGCCACCGCGGACACCGTCCGGCTGAGCCGGGCGCTCGGCGCGGACGGGCCCGCGCCGGTGGTCACCGCGACGGCGGCGCGGCACGAGGTCGCGGTCGAGTGGACGCCGCCACCGGTCGCCACGCCGCTGCTCCCGGGCGGGCGCGTGGACCCGCGCCTGCTGGACCACGTGGCCGACGTCGTGCGGCGGGCGTGCGCCGAGAACGAGGGCGACGTCCTGGTGTTCGTGCCGGGCGAGGCCGAGATCCACGGCGTGTCCCGCCGGCTGGCGGGGGAGAACGTGCTGCCGTTGTTCGGCCGCCAGTCCCGGGCCGAGCAGGAGCGCGCGCTGACGCCGTCGGTCACGCGCCGCGTCGTGGTCACGACGTCCGTGGCGGAGAGCTCGCTGACCGTGCCGGGGGTGCGCGTGGTGGTGGACTCCGGGCTGGCCCGCGAGCCGCGCACCGACCAGGCCCGCGGCCTCGGCGCGCTGGTGACCACGCGGGTCTCGCGGTCGTCGGCCGAGCAGCGCGCGGGGCGGGCCGGTCGCGAGGCGCCGGGGCGCGTCTACCGCTGCTGGTCGGAGACCGACCACGCGCGCCTCGACGAGCACCCGGCGCCCGAGATCGCGACGGCGGACCTGGCGTCGTTCGCCCTCGACCTGGCGGCCTGGGGCGCGCCCGGCGGCGAGGGGCTGACCCTGCTCGAGCAGCCGCCCCGCCCCGCCATGGACGCCGCGACCGAGCTGCTGCGCGCCTTCGGGGCCGTGGACGACGCCGGCCGGATCACCGCGCGCGGGCGGCGGATGGCGGCGGTCGGGGCGCACCCACGGCTGGCCCGTGCGCTGCTCGACGGCGCCCCGCGCGTCGGTGCGGACCGGGCGCGGGAGATCGTCGCGCTGCTCTCGGACGACTCGGGCCGCGGCGCGGGCGACGACCTGCCCGCCCGCTGGCGGGCGCTGCGCCGCGGCGACGACCGCGCGGCGACGGCGCGCTGGCGCGAGGAGGTGCGGCGGCTCGGGCGAGGGGCTTCGGACGGGCCGGCCGCGGACGGGCGGGACCGGGGTGCGCCCGCCGACAGGTCAGGCACGGGCCGCCGGGCCGCCGAGGGACAGGCGTCCGGGGCGACGCGCGGCGTCCCGGACGACCTCGCCGCCGGGATCGTCGTCGGGC